>NZ_LUPI01000029.1:0-65311 GCF_001627265.1 Nocardioides sp. REDSEA-S30_B4
GTAATCGCAGATCAGCAACGCTGCGGTGAATACGTTCCCGGGCCTTGTACACACCGCCCGTCACGTCACGAAAGTCGGCAACACCCGAAGCCGGTGGCCCAACCCTTGTGGAGGGAGCCGTCGAAGGTGGGGCTGGCGATTGGGACGAAGTCGTAACAAGGTAGCCGTACCGGAAGGTGCGGCTGGATCACCTCCTTTCTAAGGAGCACACGCCCCGATCACCAACGAGTGTTTGGTGACGCATGGTGGTGTTCACTAGTGGAATCGTCGACGTACGCTGCCGATCGGTTCGGTTCGTGTCCTCAGTACTACCCGATGTCTGCCCCGCTGTTGTGTGGGGTGGGTGTGTGGGTGTGGAACCTGGGTGCGGAACGGTCTGGTGGGTGGTTGGCACACTGTTGGGTGTCTGAGGGATCAGATGCCTCTGTTGCCTGAGCTGGTGCTCATCTTCCTTGGATGGGGGGTGGGTGGGGTTCTGGGCTTGATACCGCCTTGACCGGGTGGGCCTCCTTGGGGGGTTTGCGCCGGTGGGTGGGTTTGGTTTGTGAATAGTGGACGCGAGCATCTTGTAGCAATACGAGAGGTCAAGGTGGCCCTGGCCGGCGGCGCATGCGCATCGTTGGTGGTGTGGTGTGTGGTTGGTGGGGTTGTTCTTGGTCTTGTGTGTTAGCTGTAGTTTCTTTGTAGTTGTGTTTCTTGTTGAGTGTTTGTGAGACAAGCTATGAAGGGCACATGGTGGATGCCTTGGCATCAAGAGCCGATGAAGGACGTAGTAGCCTGCGATAAGCCCTGGGGAGTTGGCAAACGAGCTGTGATCCGGGGGTGTCCGAATGGGGGAACCCAGCACGAGTCATGTCGTGTTACCCGCGCCTGAATATATAGGGTGTGTGGAGGGAACTCGGGGAAGTGAAACATCTCAGTACCCGAAGGAAGAGAAAACAACAGTGATTCCGAGAGTAGTGGCGAGCGAAATCGGATGAGGCTAAACCATGCACATGTGATACCCGGCAGGGGTTGTGTGTGTGGGGTTGTGGGACCGCGTGGATCTATCTGCCGGTAGGTCGCACAGTAAGAAAGTACGCGTGAAGTCGAAGTCCGTTGGAAAGCGGCGCCGTAGAGGGTGATAGCCCCGTAGGTGTAAGTGTGTGCCTGTGTCGCGGTATCCCAAGTAACACGGAACCCCTGAAATTCCGTGTGAATCTGGCGGGACCACCCGTTAAGCCTAAATACTCCTTGATGACCGATAGCGGACCAGTACCGTGAGGGAAAGGTGAAAAGTACCCCTGGCGGGGAGTGAAATAGTACCTGAAACCGTGTGCCTACAATCCGTCGGAGCTAAGCCCTCGTGGTGAGGTGACGGCGTGCCTTTTGAAGAATGAGCCTGCGAGTTTGCGTTGTGTGGCGAGGTTAACCCGTGTGGGGCAGCCGTAGCGAAAGCGAGTCCGAATAGGGCGTGTTAGTCGCACGATCAAGACCCGAAGCGAAGTGATCTATCCATGGGCAGGTTGAAGCGCGGGTAAGACCGCGTGGAGGACCGAACCCACTTAGGTTGAAAACTGAGGGGATGACCTGTGGATAGGGGTGAAAGGCCAATCAAACTTCGTGATAGCTGGTTCTCCCCGAAATGCATTTAGGTGCAGCGTTGTGTGTTTCTTGCCGGAGGTAGAGCACTGGATAGCCGATGGGCCCTACCAGGTTACTGACGTTAGCCAAACTCCGAATGCCGGTAAGTGAGAGCGCAGCAGTGAGACTGCGGGGGATAAGCTCCGTAGTCGAGAGGGAAACAGCCCAGACCATCAGCTAAGGCCCCTAAGCGGTGACTAAGTGGAAAAGGATGTGGAGTCGCATTGACAACCAGGAGGTTGGCTTGGAAGCAGCCACCCTTGAAAGAGTGCGTAATAGCTCACTGGTCAAGTGATTCCGCGCCGACAATGTAGCGGGGCTCAAGTCATCCGCCGAAGCTATGGCATTCGTACATCAACCACCAACGTGGGTACGGATGGGTAGGGGAGCGTCGTGTTCCGAGTGAAGCGGCCCAGTGATGGAGTCGTGGATGGGACACGAGTGAGAATGCAGGCATGAGTAGCGAATGACGTGTGAGAAACACGTCCGCCGAATGATCAAGGGTTCCAGGGTCAAGCTAATCTGCCCTGGGTAAGTCGGGACCTAAGGCGAGGCCGACAGGCGTAGTCGATGGACAACGGGTTGATATTCCCGTACCGGCAAAGTAGCGCCCATGACGAACCTGGTGATGCTAACCATCCGAAGCCACCCATGACCGATCCCTTCGGGGTGAGGCGGGGTGGTGGAGCATGGGACCCGAGCTGGTAGTAGTCAAGCGATGGGGTGACGCAGGAAGGTAGCCCAACCACAGCGATGGTTGTCTGTGGCCAAGCGTGTAGGGAGTCAGATAGGCAAATCCGTCTGACGGTGCGCATGCACGATCCTGAGACGTGATGGGGACCCCGTATGGGGGAAGTGGGTGATCCTATGCTGTCGAGAAAAACCTCTAGCGAGCTACGCGCCGCCCGTACCCCAAACCGACTCAGGTGATCAGGTAGAGAATACCAAGGCGATCGAGCGAACCATGGTTAAGGAACTCGGCAAAATGCCCCCGTAACTTCGGGAGAAGGGGGGCCCGGATCGTGTACCCACTAGCTGGGGAAGCGTGAAGGGCCGCAGAGACCAGGGGAAAGCGACTGTTTACTAAAAACACAGGTCCGTGCGAAGTTGTAAGACGATGTATACGGACTGACTCCTGCCCGGTGCTGGAAGGTTAAGAGGACCTGTTAGAGAGCAATCTCGAAGCGGAGAATTTAAGCCCCAGTAAACGGCGGTGGTAACTATAACCATCCTAAGGTAGCGAAATTCCTTGTCGGGTAAGTTCCGACCTGCACGAATGGAGTAACGACTTTCCCACTGTCTCAACCGTGGACTCGGCGAAATTGCACTACGAGTAAAGATGCTCGTTACGCGCGGCAGGACGGAAAGACCCCGGGACCTTTACTATAGTTTGGTATTGGTGTTTGGTTCAGACTGTGAAGCAGCCACGCCAGTGGTTGTGGAGTCATCGTTGAAATACCACTCTGGTCGTACTAGATGTCTAACCTAGGTCCGTTATCCGGATCAGGGACAGTGCCTGATGGGTAGTTTAACTGGGGCGGTTGCCTCCTAAATGGTAACGGAGGCGCTCAAAGGTTCCCTCAGCCTGGTTGGCAATCAGGTGGCGAGTGTAAGTGCACAAGGGAGCTTGACTGTGAGACAGACATGTCGAGCAGGGACGAAAGTCGGAACTAGTGATCCGGCCACGGCATGTGGAAGCGTGGTCGCTCAACGGATAAAAGGTACCCCGGGGATAACAGGCTGATCTTCCCCAAGAGTCCATATCGACGGGATGGTTTGGCACCTCGATGTCGGCTCGTCGCATCCTGGGGCTGGAGTAGGTCCCAAGGGTTGGGCTGTTCGCCCATTAAAGCGGCACGCGAGCTGGGTTTAGAACGTCGTGAGACAGTTCGGTCCCTATCCGCCGCGCGCGCAGGAAACTTGAGAAAGGCTGTCCCTAGTACGAGAGGACCGGGATGGACGAACCTCTGGTGTGCCAGTTGTCCCGCCAGGGGCACGGCTGGTTAGCTACGTTCGGAAGTGATAACCGCTGAATGCATCTAAGCGGGAAGCACGTTTCAAGATGAGGTTTCCCACCGGGACAACCGGGTAAGGCCCCCAGCAGAACACTGGGTTGATAGGCCGGAGGTGTACAGCAGCAATGCCCAGCCGACCGGTACTAATAGGCCGAGGGCTTGTCCCACACTCACTCAACAAGACACACAAACACACATGTGTCACGACGATGGTGAGACTGCACTGCGCACACGTGTTCGCGTCCACACACAAATCACACATAGATTTGACCACCACACCCCGCCACCCGCACGTGGGGGCACACACCCCGGGGTTGTGGTGAGTCGCCAGAGTTACGGCGGCCATAGCGAAAGGGAAACACCCGGTCCCATCCCGAACCCGGAAGTTAAGCCTTTCAGCGCCGATGGTACTGCGACCGCGAGGTCGTGGGAGAGTAGGACGCCGCCGGACATATCAGAGGCGGGGCTGCTCGCATTTCACCCCCAACACCCGCGACTCCGGGCCCCTCTCGTCGTCCCGGCTCCCGGTCTCAGCCCCCTGGTCATGCACAGGAGTGCGCTGAGGTCGATCGGTCCACAGGCCGCGGAAGCCGTCTACTGCTGCCAGCCGGCCGTGGGCACAGTGCCTCCCGGAGGTGGTGCAGATGGCACGTGAGAAGACCGAGATCGAGCAGCGGACCGATGACCGGCCCGCCGATCGCAACGACCTGGTGCTGGTCGGGAGGGTGTCGGCCGATCCCGAGGTGAAGCAGCTGCCCAGCGGGGACTGCGTGTGGCTCTTCCGACTGGTCGTGCGGCGACCCGAGGGAGCGGCGTCGCGACAGACGGTCGACACCCTGGAGTGCAGCGCCTGGTCGCCGCGCGTCCAACGCAGCGTGAGCGGGTGGCGGGAGGGGGACATGGTCGAGGTGACCGGCTCGGTGCGACGGCGCTTCTTCCGCGCCGGTGGGGTGCCCCAGAGCCGGGTCGAGGTGGAGGTCGCGACGGCGCGGCTCAGACGTCGCGCAGCCGCCGGGTGAGGACGCCGGGACGCGGCTTGGGCTGGAAGGACGTGGCCTTTTCCGGGAGCAACCGGCCTTGGCGCACGACGGCGAGCACCTCGTCGAGCGTGGGAGCGGGGAGCAGGATCGCGCTGCGCTCTCGGCGCCGAGCCTCCGAGAGCGCGGCGTCGGCTTCGTGGTGGTAGGCCGTTTCCGTGAGCGGCAGTCCGCTCAACATCCGGTCCAGTGCGAGCACCGGCATGGTGGCCGTGGTGACCAACCCCGATCCTCCCGGTGGTCCCGGGGTGGGCGGGAGCGTCAGGACGTGCGTGCGGCCCGACTCCCAGACGACGATGCGACCGGGGGCCATCTCGTGCAGGGGGTTGCTGGTCGCGGTGGGCGTGACGCCCCAGCCCTGCCGGCGGGCGGTCTCGACGACGCGGCCGGGAACCACCCGGTGGATCGCACCGAGGTGCAGGGGAGTGTCGTCGTGGTCGACGAGGACGCTGAGGGCGCGGTCGGCTCCGCGCGTGCCGGAGGTGTGCAGTCGCAGGTGTGCTGCGTATCGGTGATGCCCGTCCGCGAGCAGGGCGCTGGTGCGCGAGAGCTCGTCCGCCACGAGGTCGAGCTCGCTGGGTCGGGCGAGGGCCCACACCCGGTGACGTTGGTCGCGCAGGATGCGTACCAGGCGGGGAGGCTCGGAACAGACCTCGTCGAGCAGAGATCGCAGGGGCGCCGACCCGTGGTGGGCCAGCAGGATGGGCGCCGTGTCGACACGGCCACGGGCCATCCGTCCGGCGAGCTGCTGGACCTGGTCGGCGTGGACACGCTCGTGCGGCAGGACGACGGCCTGGCGGGAGGTGCAGGGGCCGCCGCTGAGGTCGAGGAGCCCCACGAGGCCGCGGACGGTGAATCCGGAGGAGGTCCACTCGTGCACGAACAGGGTGCGGGTGCCGACGTCGGGACGACCACGTGGACGGAAGGTGTGCAGGCGGAACGGCCCCGCCAGCGGTGGGGGAGCGACGGCCGGGTCGGACTCGTCCATCGGACCATCGTAGGCTGCGCGCGTGCTGGGCTGGAGCGATCAGGAGCTGTGCGCCGTCCACGACCTGGTGATGCTCGACCTCGACGGTGTCGTCTACGTGGGGGGTGCGGCGGTGCCCGGCGCAGCGGCCTCGATCTCGGCCGCCCGGGAGCGGGGGATGCACCCGGCCTTCATCACCAACAACGCCTCGCGCACGCCTGAGACCGTGGCCGGTCACCTCACCGAGCTCGGCGTACCGGCCCGGGACGCCGACGTCGTCACCTCGGCCCAGGCCGCGGCGAGGGTGCTGGCGCAGGACCTGCCCCGCGGAGCGCGGGTCGTGCTGCTGGGAGCCGCGGGCCTCGAGCAGGCACTGGAGGCGGAGGGGCTCGAGCCGGTCGGGGTCGAGGACGACGCCGAGGCCGTGGTCACCGGGTACGGCCCGGACGTGCTGTGGCGCGACGTGATGCGGGCGGCGGTCCGCATCCGCGACGGACTGCGGTGGGTCGCCTCCAACACCGACATGTCGATCCCGACCCCCTACGGCACCGCCCCCGGCCACGGGGTGCTGGTGGAGACGTTGCGCCGGTTCACCGGCGTCGACCCGGTCGTGGCAGGCAAGCCGGAGCGCCCGCTGCTCGAGGAGACGATCAGGCGGGTGGGTGGTGAGCGTCCGCTGATGGTGGGGGACCGGCTCGACACCGACATCGAGGGGTCGGTGGTCCTCGGCATCCCGTCGCTGCTGGTGCGCACCGGGGTCAGTGGTCTCGGCGAGCTGGTCGCCGCGCGTCGCGAGGAGCGACCGACGTACCTGGCAGCCGACCTGTCCGGACTGCTCCGCCCGCACCCGCAGGTCCACCGGGACGGTGGCGCCTGGGAGTGCGGTGGCTGGAGCGCGGAGGTGGTGGACGGCGCGCTGCGGGTCGTCGGGAAGGGCACGCCCGACGACTGGTGGCGGGCAGCGGTCTCTGCGGCGTGGACGCACCTGGACGAGGTGGGCGACGTGGTCGACGTGGCGGCCGTGCATCCGCCCGCGGACGACGTCGGCGCCGCGCGATAGCCTCGCCACATGGACGAGCAGGTGCGCACGGGGGTGGCGTCGGTCGACGCCGTCATCGAGTCGGTGGAGGCGCTGGCCGATCGCCCGCTCGCCGAGCACGCGGCGGTGTTCACGGCGGCTCAGGAACGTCTGCGCCGCGCGCTCGACGCGGACCCGCAGGCCTCCCCCCAGCCCTTCCCTCAGCACGAGGAGGGCTGAGCGGGGTGCCGCCTCGCCGACTGCGGCTGGACCAGGAGCTGGTCCGCCGAGGTCTCGCCCGCTCCCGCGAGCACGCCAGTGAGCTGGTGGCCGCGGGCCGCGTCACCGTCTCCGGCGCACCGGCCCGCAAGCCCGCGACCGGGGTCACCACCGACGTGGCCATCGTCGTGCGCGAGGACGTCGACCGTCCCGACTACGTCTCGCGCGGCGGTCACAAGCTCGCCGGGGCGCTGGACGCGTTCGCCACGCTCGGTCTGACGGTGGACGGGCGTCGCTGCCTGGACGCCGGGGCATCCACCGGGGGCTTCACCGACGTGCTGCTGCGCAGGGGTGCGTCGCGCGTGCTCGCGGTCGACGTCGGCTACGGACAGCTGGCCTGGTCGCTGCAGAGCGACGAGCGGGTCGTGGTCCACGACCGCACCAACATCCGCGAGCTCGACCTCGAGGTCGTGGGCGACCCGGTCGAGGTGGTGGTGGGAGACCTTTCCTTCATCTCGCTCTCGCTGGTGCTCGACGCGCTGATCGGCGTCACCCGTCCAGACGGGGACCTGGCGCTGATGGTCAAGCCGCAGTTCGAGGTGGGCAAGGACCGGGTGGGCAAGGGCGGCGTCGTGCGGGAGCCGTCGCTGCGCGCCGAGGCGGTGCTGGGCGTGGCCGACGCCGCTGCCCGCCGCGGCTGGGGAGCGGTGGCCGCGACGACGAGCCCGTTGCCCGGCCCCTCGGGCAACGTGGAGTTCTTCCTGTGGCTGCGCCGGGGGCCGGCCACCGTGACCGCTGAGCAGGTCGAGGCGCTGGTCCGGGGAGACGACCCGCTCGCCGCGGCCGCGACGTCGGCGGGTGAGAGGGTGGAGCCGTGACCCGTCGTGTGCTGCTGCTGACCCACACGGGGCGCGAGGACGCCTGCGAGGTCGCGCTGGCCTGCTGCCGGGCGCTGTCGGCGCACGGCATCGTGGTGCGGATGCCTCCGGGCGAGATGGCCGACCTGGGCATCAGCGCGGACGACCCCGAGATCCGGGTGGAGCCTGCCGCCGAGGGCGACCAGGCCGGCGTCGACTGCGAGCTGGCCCTGGTCCTCGGCGGGGACGGCTCGATCCTGCGCGCCGCCGAGGTGACCCACGCCACCGGCACCCCGCTGCTGGGGGTCAACCTGGGGCACGTCGGCTTCCTGGCCGAGGCGGAGCACGACGACGTCGAGAGCACGATCGAGGCGGTCGCGTCGGGTCGCTACGCGATCGAGGAGCGCACCACCCTGGACGTGCGGGTCGTCCGCGACGGCGAGGTCGTGACGTCCACGTTCGCCCTCAACGAGGCCAGCGTGGAGAAGGCCGCGCGTGAGCGGATGCTCGAGGTGGTCGTCGAGGTCGACGGTCGCCCGCTGTCACGGTGGGGCTGCGACGGCGTCGTGTGCTCGACCCCGACCGGGTCGACCGCCTACAACTTCAGCGCCGGCGGACCGATCGTCTGGCCCCAGGTCGACGCCCTGCTGCTCGTGCCCATCTCGGCGCACGCGCTGTTCGCCCGCCCCCTCGTGGTCGCACCCACCTCCGTGATGGCGGTCGAGGTGCTGGCCAACACCGAGGGGTCGGGCGTGCTGTGGGCCGATGGCCGGCGGGCGGTGGACCTGCCGCCCGGCGCCCGGATCGAGGTACGCCGCGGCGAGCGTCCGGTGCGCCTGGTGCGTCTGCACGAGGCGCCGTTCACCGACCGGCTGGTCGCCAAGTTCGGGCTGCCGGTCGAGGGGTGGCGCGGCTCGGCCGAGCGCCGGCGTCGGAGCGAGGCGCCATGATCGAGGAGATCAGGATCCAGAGCCTGGGGGTCATCGACTCCTCCACCCTCGAGCTGGGACCCGGGCTCACGGTCATCACCGGTGAGACCGGTGCCGGCAAGACGATGGTGGTCACCGCCCTCGGCCTGCTGCTGGGTGGCCGCGCCGACAGCG
Organism: Nocardioides sp. REDSEA-S30_B4; assembly: GCF_001627265.1. Lineage (NCBI taxonomy): Bacteria > Bacillati > Actinomycetota > Actinomycetes > Propionibacteriales > Nocardioidaceae > Nocardioides > Nocardioides sp. REDSEA-S30_B4. The sequence continues at coordinate 8,840 of NZ_LUPI01000029.1, forward strand.
GAGCGGTCCGCACAGGGGCCCGCACGGCACGTGTCGAGGGGGTCGTGGTCACCGACGACCTGCCTGAGCTCGTCGACGGCGTCGAGGAGGCCGGCGGCACCGTCGAGGACGGACGGGTCGTGCTCGCCCGCAACGTCTCCGCCGAGGGGCGCTCGCGTGCCTTCGTGGGCGGGGCGTCCGTGCCGGTGGCGACCCTGTCCGGGGTCAGCGAGCCGTTGGTGGCGGTGCACGGCCAGTCCGACCAGCACCGGTTGCTGCGGCCCCGTGCCCAGCGCGACGCCCTCGACCGGTTCGGCGGGGAGCCGCTGGCCGAGGCGGCCGCGGCGTACCGCCAGCTCTTCGACCGGCTGCGCGCCGTCGAGGAGGAGCTGAGCGACGTCGTCACCCACGCCCGCGAGCGCGCCCGGGAGGCCGACCTGCTGCGGCTGGGCCTCGAGGAGGTTGAGGCCGTCGCCCCGCAGGCCGGTGAGGAGGACCAGCTCGCAGCCGAGGAGACCCGCCTGGGGTTCGCCGACACCCTCCGTGCGGCCGCAGAGCAGGCACGGGAGGCCCTGTCGAGCGAGCAGGGCGGTCCCGACGCGATGGGCACCGTCGGGGCGGCGCGCACGCTCCTGGACGGCGTGCGTGACCACGACCCGGAGGCAGCCGCGCTGGCCGACCGGGCCGCCGAGCTCGGCTACGTCCTCGCCGACCTGGCGACCGACGTGGCGTCGTACGCATCGGGGATCGACACCGATCCTGCGCGCCTGGCGGCGGTCTCGGAGCGTCGCGCCGACCTGACCAAGCTGACCCGGAAGTACGGCGAGACGCTCGAGGAGGTGCTGGAGTGGGCCGAGCGCTCGGCCGCGCGGCTGCTCGAGCTCGACGGCTCCGACGAGCGGGTCGAGGCCCTGCGCGCCGACCGTGCCCGGCTGCGCACCGAGCTCGCGGCCGCGGCCACCGTTCTCAGTGACCTGCGCACCGACGCGGCACGTCGCCTGGGTGAGCAGGTCAGCGACGAGCTGACCCTGCTGGCGATGCCGCACGCAACCCTGTCGGTGGCGGTCCGTCAGCACGAGACCGACGCGCCTCAGGACGCGGACGCCCCCGGCGTGCCGTTGCAGGTCGGGGAGCGGTGGGTCCGCTTCGCGCCCAGCGGCATCGACGAGGTCGAGCTCCTGCTGGCGGCCAACACCGGCTCGGACCCGCGCCCGCTCGACAAGGGAGCCTCCGGTGGTGAGCTCTCGCGCGTGATGCTCGCCGTCGAGGTCGCGCTCGCCGGCACCAGCCCGGTGCCCACGTTCGTCTTCGACGAGGTCGACGCCGGCGTCGGTGGAGCGGCCGCGGTCGAGGTCGGTCGTCGGCTCGCCGAGCTCGCCCGAACCTCGCAGGTGCTGGTCGTCACCCACCTGCCCCAGGTCGCGGCGTACGCCGACCGGCACGTCGTGGTGCGCAAGTCCCACGACGGCACGATCACCAGCTCGGGACTCACGCTGCTCGGCGAGGAGGAGCGCGAGCACGAGCTGTCGCGGATGATGGCCGGCCTGACCGGCTCGGACACCGCGCTGGCCCATGCGCGGGAGCTCCTCGAGGTGGCGAGGACCGCGCGCGCCTGAGTCCTGAGCACGGCAGGTCATGCCCTAGGATGGAATCCCGTGAGGAACTCAGGCCCGACCAAGCACGTGTTCGTGACCGGAGGCGTCGCCTCCTCGCTCGGGAAGGGTCTCACTGCCTCCAGCTTGGGGCGCCTTCTCCGCTCCCGCGGGCTCTCGGTGACGATGCAGAAGCTCGACCCGTACCTCAACGTGGACCCCGGGACGATGAACCCGTTCCAGCACGGCGAGGTCTTCGTCACCAACGACGGCGCCGAGACCGACCTGGACATCGGTCACTACGAGCGGTTCCTCGACGCCGACCTCTCCGGTCGCGCCAACGTCACGACCGGTCAGGTCTACTCCAACGTGATCGCCAAGGAGCGTCGCGGCGACTACCTCGGTGAGACCGTGCAGGTGATCCCGCACATCACCGGGGAGATCTGCGAGCGCATCCTCGCCATGCACGGCGACGACGTGGACGTCGTCATCACCGAGATCGGCGGGACCGTGGGCGACATCGAGTCGCTCCCGTTCCTGGAGGCCGCCCGCCAGGTCCGTCAGACGATCGGCCGCGACAACGTCTTCTTCGTCCACGTCTCCCTGGTGCCCTACATCGGCCCCTCCAAGGAGCTGAAGACCAAGCCGACCCAGCACTCGGTCGCAGCCCTGCGCCAGGTCGGCATCCAGCCCGACGCCGTCGTGTGCCGCGCGGACCGCGAGCTGCCCGAGGGCATCAAGCGCAAGATCGCCGACATGTGCGACGTCGACCGCGAGGCCGTCGTCACCGCTGCCGACGCGCCGTCGATCTACGACATCCCCAAGGTGCTGCACCGGGAGGGCCTCGACGCCTACGTGGTGCGCAAGCTCGACCTGCCCTTCCGGGACGTCGACTGGCGCGAGTGGGACGACCTGCTGCGCCGGGTCCACCACCCCGAGGAGGAGGTGACGATCGCGCTGGTCGGCAAGTACATCGATCTGCCCGACGCCTACCTCTCGGTGGCCGAGGCGCTGCGCGCCGGTGGGTTCGCGCACCACGCGAAGGTCAACATCGAGTGGATCCCCTCCGACGAGTGCGCGACCCCGGCCGGAGCGGCCAGGAAGCTGCAGGACGTGGACGCGGTGTGCGTCCCCGGAGGCTTCGGCATCCGGGGCCTCGAGGGCAAGCTGGGCGCGCTGACCTACGCCCGCACCCACGGCATCCCGACCCTCGGCCTGTGCCTGGGCCTGCAGTGCATGGTCATCGAGTACTCCCGCACGATGCTCGGGCTGGAGAAGGCCGGGTCGACCGAGTTCGACCCCGAGACCCCCGAGCCGGTCATCGCGACGATGGCCGAGCAGAAGGAGTTCGTGGAGGGAGCCGGGGACCTCGGCGGGACCATGCGCCTGGGGATGTACCCCGCCCACCTCAAGGCCGGCTCGATCGTGCGCGAGGTCTACGGCGACGAGGTCGTCTCCGAGCGGCACCGGCACCGCTACGAGGTCAACAACGCCTACCGACCCCGCCTGGAGGAGGCCGGCCTGGTGTTCTCCGGCACCTCGCCCGACGACACCCTGGTCGAGTACGTCGAGCTGCCGCGCGAGGTGCACCCCTACTACGTCGCCACCCAGGCCCACCCCGAGCTGCGCTCGCGTCCGACCCGGCCGCACCCGCTGTTCAAGGGGCTGGTCGGCGCCGCGATCGCGCGCCAGAGGGAGCTGCGCTTCCCGATCGACGAGAAGGGCCTGCGGCGCGAGCCCGCCGACGACGAGTGACCTCCTCCAGCCACCCGCCGCTGCGCGACGAGCCCGGCTCCTGGCCGGTCGTCGAGAGCCGCGACCTGCACCGCGACGAGTGGGTCGTGGCGCTCCGCGAGGACCGCATCACCGTGCCCGACGGGTCGGGCGAGCCGTTCCGCCGCCTGGTGCTCGAGCACCCCGGGGCCGCGATCGTGCTCGCCGTCGACGACGACGGGCGGGTCCTGTGCCTGTGGCAGTACCGCCACGCCACGCAGCGAACCTTCGTCGAGATCCCGGCCGGGCTGCTGGACGGCGGTCCTGACGAGTCGCCGCTGGACGCCGCGCGGCGCGAGCTCGTCGAGGAGGCCGGGCACGAGGCCGAGGAGTGGACCCACCTCGCGACGACGTACGCCTCGCCGGGCATCTCGGCCGAGGTCGCCCACATCTACCTCGCGCGCGGTCTGCGGCACGTGGGTCGGCACGGCTTCGAGCCCGAGCACGAGGAGGCGCACATGCGCACCGGCTGGGTGCCCTTCGCCGAGCTGCTCGCCGCGGTGCTGGCCGGCGACGTGCAGGACGCACCGGTGGTGATCGCCGTCCTCGCAGCCCACGCTCGTGGTCTGATGTCCTCGTGACAGCGCAGTCCGAGCCGGTCGAGGGCGCCCCATGAGGGTCACGTTCTGCGGGGTGCGGGGCTCCACCCCGGCCCCGGGCCCCGACTTCGTGCGGTACGGCGGGCCCGAGCAGGTGGCCGGTCGCCCGGGCGACGCGCACGCGACGCTGGCACGGTGCTTCTCGCCTCCGCACTTCCCGGTCGAGCCTCGCGAGCTCGGCGGGGGATGGACCTTCGCGGAGATCGCCGAGGGCACCCGCGCGCTCGAGGGCTTCGAGGTGCTGGCTCGCCAGATCCCGCACAAGGGCGGGCGCACCTTCGGCTACCGCGTCTCCGACGGCACCGGCTCGATCGCCTACCTCTCCGACCACAGCCCGACCAGCCTGGGGCCCGGCTCCGACGGGCTGGGGGAGCGGCACGAGTCCGCCCTCGCGCTCGCCGACGGCGTCGACCTGCTGATCACCGACGCCCAGCACCTGGCCGCCCAGTTCCCCGACGTCGCCTTCCTCGGCCACGCCACGCTGCTTCCCGGGACGCGGGTCGGGTCGGGGATCACCTGCGCCCTCGGGACGCTGTCGGTGCGCGCAGCGGTCGCCGCCTCCTCCGACGAGGTGCAGGTGGCCGTGCGCTCGGAGCAGGTGCAGGTCGTGCCAGCTCGGCGTGCACGAGCTGACCGCGCACGGGCACGAGGTGCTGATCGAAGAGGGGGCCGGTCTCGGGTCCCAGATCACCGACGAGGAGTTCGTCGCCGCCGGTGCACGGATCCTCAGCACGGCCGACGACGTGTGGGCCACCGCCGAGATGGTGCTCAAGGTCAAGGAGCCCGTCGCGGAGGAGTACCACCGCATGCGGGAGGGCCAGACCCTCTTCACCTACCTCCACCTGGCTGCGGACAAGCCCCTGACCACCGAGCTGCTGGACCGCAAGGTCACCGGCATCGCCTACGAGACCGTCCAGCTCCCTAACGGCTCGCTCCCCCTGCTCTACCCGATGTCCGAGGTCGCGGGCTGCCTCGCGCCGCAGGTCGGGGCGCACGCCCTGCTCAAGGCCCAGGGCGGACGTGGCGTGCTGCTCGGTGGCGTCGGCGGCGTCGCCAGCGCCAAGGTCGTCATCATCGGCGCCGGCGTCTCGGGCCAGAACGCCGCGAACATCGCGCTGGGCATGGGTGCCGACGTCACGCTGCTCGACACCGACCTGGACAAGCTGCGGATGTCGTTCTGGCGCTACAACAACCAGGTGCACGGCCTGGCCTCCTCCAAGCTGGCCATCGAGCAGCACGTGAAGACCGCCGACATGGTGATCGGCGCCGTGCTGATCCCCGGCGCCGCCGCGCCCAAGCTGGTCACCAACGACCTCGTCGCGCAGATGAAGCCCGGCTCCGTGCTCGTCGACATCGCCGTCGACCAGGGCGGCTGCTTCGAGGACACCCGCGCGACCACCCACTCCGACCCGACCTACCAGGTGCACCAGTCGACCTTCTACTGCGTGGCCAACATGCCAGGGGCGGTCCCGGTCACGTCGACCTACGCGCTCACCAACGCCACGCTGCCCTACACCGTCGCGCTGGCCAACAAGGGCTGGCGCCAGGCGCTGACCGACGACGCGAGTCTCGCCAAGGGGCTCAACACCCACGCGGGCTCGCTGACCAACAAGCCGGTCGGTGAGGCGGTCGGGATCGACGCGGTGGGCCCGGAGACCGTCCTGGCGTGAAGGCACCCACCATGACCGGGGCTCCCGGAGCCGTCGAGCGGGCGGTGCGCACCTACCTCGACCACCTCGTGGTCGAGCGCGGCGTCGCCGCCAACACCCTCTCCTCCTACCGGCGCGACCTGCGGCGCTACCGCGCCTACCTCGCCGAGCGGGGGATCACTGACCTCACGCAGGTGGGGGACGGCGTGGTCGCCGACTTCCTGGTCCGCCTGAGGGAGGGCGACGCCGAGCACCAGGCGCTCTCCTCGACCTCGGCGGCCCGCACCCTGGTCGCGGTGCGCGGCTTCCACCGGTTCGCCGTGGCCGACGGCCTGGTCGAGCACGACCCGGCCGCCGGCGTACGACCTCCGCAGCCGGCCAAGCGGCTGCCCAAGGCGCTGCCGCTCGCCGACGTCGAGGCGATCCTGGAGGCGGCCGGGTCGCCGGGCACCTCCCTGGCGCTGCGCGACCGGGCGCTGCTGGAGGTGCTCTACGGCACCGGCGCACGCATCTCCGAGGCCGTGGGCCTCGACGTCGACGACCTCGACGTCGACCCGACCACCGGGCAGGGCACGGTGCTGCTGCGCGGCAAGGGCGGCAAGCAGCGGCTGGTGCCCGTGGGGTCCTTCGCGCTGGAGGCGGTCGACGCCTACCTGGTGCGCGCCAGGCCGGAGCTGGCCTCGGTGGCCAGCGGCGCTGGGGCGCGGGGAGCGATGTTCCTCAACGCCCGGGGCGGCCGGCTCTCGCGCCAGTCCGCGTGGACGGTGCTGACCCGCGCGGCCGAGCGGGCCGGCATCACCCGTGAGGTCTCCCCGCACACGTTGCGGCACTCCTTCGCCACCCACCTGCTCGACGGCGGCGCCGACGTCCGCGTGGTCCAGGAGCTGCTCGGGCACGCCTCCGTGACGACCACGCAGGTCTACACGCTGGTCACCGTCGACAACCTGCGCGAGGTCTTCGCCACCGCGCACCCCCGCGCTCGGTGACCGCCCCCAGCTGGCCGGCCGCCGGGTCGAGCCCCGACGAGGTCTACGCCGCGGTGACGGCGTACGCCGAGTCCAGGGGGCTGGAGCTCTACCCGCACCAGGACGAAGCCGTCATCGAGCTGCTTGCCGGATCCAACGTCGTGCTGGCCACGCCGACCGGGTCGGGGAAGTCACTGGTGGCGCTGGCCGCGCACGCGGCGGCGCTGGCGAGCGACCGGGTGAGCTTCTACACCGCTCCGATCAAGGCGCTGGTGAGCGAGAAGTTCTTCGACCTGTGCCAGGTCTTCGGCGCCGAGGACGTCGGGATGCTGACCGGCGACGCGGCGGTCAACCCCGACGCCCCGATCATCTGCTGCACCGCGGAGATCCTCGCCAACCTGACGCTGCGCGAGGGCAGGGCCGCCGACGTCGGCCTCGTCGTGATGGACGAGTTCCACTACTACGGCGAGCCCGACCGCGGCTGGGCCTGGCAGGTGCCGCTCCTGGAGCTGCCGGACACGCAGTTCCTGCTGATGTCGGCCACGCTCGGTGACACCACCGAGCTGCGCGAGGACCTCACCGCACGCACGGGCCGCGAGTCGGTGCTGGTGGACCAGGCCGAGCGGCCCGTGCCGCTGTCCTTCACCTGGTCGCTGGACCCGGTGGCCGAGAAGCTCGAGGAGCTGGTGACCACCGGCCAGGCCCCGGTCTACGTCGTCCACTTCACCCAGAAGGACGCCGTCGAGCACGCCACCTCCCTGCTCAACGCGGGCTGGGTCTCGGCCGCGGTGTCGAAGGAGCGCAAGGCCGAGCTCGCCGAGCGGATGGCCGGTGTCCGCTTCGCGGCCGGCTTCGGCAAGACGCTCGGCAAGCTGCTCAGACGCGGCATCGGCGTCCACCACGCCGGCATGCTGCCTCGCTACCGCCGGCTGGTCGAGCAGCTCGCGCAGGCCGGGCTGCTCCAGGTCATCTGCGGCACCGACACGCTCGGGGTCGGCATCAACGTCCCCATCCGCACGGTGCTGTTCACCGGGCTCGCCAAGTTCGACGGCAACCGCTCGCGGGTGCTGCGGACCCGGGAGTTCCTGCAGATCGCGGGCCGCGCGGGTCGTGCGGGCTACGACACCTCCGGCTTCGTGGTCGTGCAGGCACCCGAGCACGTCATCGAGAACGAGAAGGCCAAGGCCAAGGCCGCCGAGCGGGTCGCGGCGGGGAAGAAGAAGAGCAAGGCCCAGCTGAAGAAGCCGCCGGAGGGCACCGTCGTCTGGACCGAGGCGACCTTCGAGAAGCTCGTCGCGGGGGAGCCCGAGCCGCTGGTGCCCCGGATGCGCGTGGACAACGCCATGCTCCTCAACGTCGTCTCCCGGGAGGAGGACGCGTTCCCGGTGCTGCGTCGGCTGCTCACCGAGAACCACGAGCCCCGCCGCCAGCAGCTGCGGCTGGCCCGGCGCGCGCTGCGCCTGGCCCGGTCCCTGGTGCACTCCGGTGTGCTCGAACGCCTCGACGAGCCCGACGAGCACGGCCGGCGCTACGTCGTCGGGGTGGACCTGCCCGCCGACTTCGCGCTCAACCAGCCGCTGGCGCACTTCGCGCTGGCCGCCCTCGACGTCCTCGACCCGGAGGCGGAGACCTACGTCCTCGACGTCGTCTCGGTCATCGAGGCGGTGCTCGAGGCTCCGCGCCAGGTGCTGATGGCCCAGCAGTTCGCCGCGCGGGGCGAGGCGGTCGCGGAGATGAAGGCCGACGGCCTGGAGTACGACGAGCGGATGGCGCTGCTGGAGGAGATCACCTGGCCGCAGCCGCTGGCCGAGCTCCTCGGAGCGACGTACGAGATCTACCGGCAGTCGCACCCGTGGCTCCCCGAGGACCTGCTGTCCCCGAAGTCCGTGGTGCGCGAGATGTGGGAGCAGGGGATGTCCTTCACCGACGTCGTCTCCCGCTACCAGCTCGCGCGATCGGAGGGCCTGGTGCTGCGCTACCTCACCGACGCCTACCGCACGCTGCGGCAGACCGTGCCGGAGCAGCACCGCACCGAGGAGCTCGAGCTGCTGGTCGACTGGTTGGGCGAGACGATCCGCCAGACCGACTCCTCGCTGCTGGACGAGTGGGAGTCGCTGACCGACCCGGAGGGCGCGCTGGCGCGCCTCGGCGAGGAGCTGACCTCGGCGCACGCGCCACCGCCGCCTCCACGACCGCTGTCACAACAGGGCCGCGCCTTCGAGGTGATGGTGCGCAACGCCATGTTCCGCCGGGTCGAGCTGGTGGCCAGGGACGACCTCGACGGGCTGATGGCGCTCGAGCGGGCCGCTGCCGATCGCACCGAGCCGCCGCGCGAGGTGCTGATGACGCGGTCGGCGTGGGACGAGTCGATCGAGGCCTACTACTCCGACCACGACTCCGTCGACATGGGCCCCGATGCCCGGGCACCGCAGCTGCTGGTGCGCGAGCCGGGCACCGACGACGAGACGGGGGCGCGGGTGCTGCGCGTCCGTCAGACCGTCCACGACCCGGAGGGGCACCACGACTGGGTGGTCGAGGCGGTCGCCGACCTCGACGCCACCGACGCGGTCGGCGAGCTGGTCATGCCGACGGTGGCCTTCCGTCGACTCTGAGCCACCGGCGCCGGACAGGCTGACGACGCGGGGACCGCGGAGCAGAGCAGCGGCGGGTCGGGGACGCCCCAGGTGCGGAACGGCTGTCGGCATAGTGTGGCCGGCATGAGTGACTCCGGTGGTCCCCACGGCACGGTCCAGGTCCGGCACGAGCCGGAACAGTGGCGGTGGGCGGCGTACGTCGACGGCGTGGAGGCCGGGTTCGCCGAGTACGTCCTGGTCGAGGACCCGGCCCGGATCGTCTTCCCCCACACCGTCACGCACCCGGCGTACGGCGGACGCGGTGTCGCCTCCCAGGTGGTGGCTGCCGCACTGGCGTGGGTGCGCGACACGGGGGAGCGTCGGGTGGTGCCGCAGTGCTGGTTCGTGGCCCGTCACCTCGAGCAGCACCCCGAGCTCGGCGACCTTGTGGCCGGCCCCTCGGGCACCTAGAGTCACGGCCCAGCGCCCCCGTTGCTTTGTCGACTTGGGGGCCGGGTGAGGAGACCTTCGTGACCGATGGTGGGATGGCCCCTGTGAGCGATCCGCTGCCCTTCGACGGTCCGGCCCCGCTGGGTCCGACCGGTCGTCCGATGCCCGTCCTGCCCGAGCCGATGCCGCTCACCGAGCACGGCAACGCCCGCGTCATCGCCATGTGCAACCAGAAGGGCGGCGTGGGCAAGACCACGACCACCATCAATCTGGGTGCGTCGCTGGCGGAGTTCGGCCGCAAGGTGCTGCTCGTCGACTTCGACCCCCAGGGCTCGCTGTCGGTCGGGCTGGGGCTCAACCCCCACGAGATGGACTTCACCGTCTACAACCTGCTGATGGAGCGTGACGTCACGCTCGAGGACGTCATCGTCCCCTCCGGCGTCCCGGGGATGGACCTGCTGCCCTCCAACATCGACCTGTCCGCGGCCGAGGTGCAGCTGGTGCACGAGGTCGCGCGCGAGCAGACCCTGCAGCGGGTGCTGCAGCCGGCGCTCGCCGAGTACGACGTCATCCTCATCGACTGCCAGCCCTCGCTCGGCCTGCTGACCGTCAACGCGCTCACCGCCTCCGACGGCGTCATCGTGCCGCTGGAGTGCGAGTACTTCGCGCTGCGCGGTGTGGCGCTGCTCAAGACCACGATCGACAAGGTGCGCGAGCGGCTCAACCCCAAGCTGGAGATCGACGGCGTGCTCGGCACGATGTTCGACGGTCGCACCCTGCACTCGCGCGAGGTCATGGAGCGACTGGTCCAGGCGTGGGGCGACAAGGTCTTCCACACCGTCATCCGTCGCACGGTGAAGTTCTCCGACTCCACCGTGGCCGGCGAGCCGATCACGACCTACGCCTCGTCCTCCGCAGGCGCCGACTCCTACCGCCAGCTCGCCAAGGAGGTGCTCGCCCGGTGCCTCGACGGGTGAGCATGCCCACCGCGGACGACCTGTTCCGCCCCACCTCGGGGCAGCAGGCCGAGGCGGAGGCTGCCCCGGCAGAGCCCGAGCAGGCGAGCGAGAAGCCGGGCAAGGCTCCGGAGAAGGGCCCGGACAAGGGACCCGCCAAGCCCAGCGGGCGGGTCCGGCACGACGAGAAGATGACGGTCTACCTGTCCTCGGCCGAGCTGATGGCCATCGAGCAGGCCCGGCTGCGGCTGCGCGGGGAGCACGGGCTGGGGATCGACCGTGGCCGCCTGGTCCGCGAGGCCGTGGCGCTAGTGCTGGCGGACTTCGAGGAGCGCGGGGAGTCCAGCGAGCTGGTCACCCGGCTGGTGCAGGAGTGAGCAGCGGCGTCGACGAGGTCGCGCCCGCCGAGCCGGGCACCGGCTTCGCCGTACGCCTCGACAACTTCGAGGGTCCCTTCGACCTGCTGCTGCAGCTCATCTCCAAGCACAAGCTCGACATCACCGAGGTGTCGCTCTCCAAGGTCACCGACGAGTTCATCGCGCACGTGAAGGCGATCTCGCGTGCCGAGGGCCAGCAGACCGCGCCGGGCGGTGTCGACGACCTCGAGGAGACCACGTCGTTCCTGCTCGTCGCGGCCACCCTGCTCGACCTCAAGGCGGCGCGGCTGCTCCCGCAGGGCGACGTGGAGGACGAGGAGGACCTCGCCCTGCTCGAGGCGCGCGACCTGCTCTTCGCCCGGCTCCTGCAGTACAAGGCCTTCAAGCAGGTCGCCGGCGTGCTGGAGCAGCGACTGGCGGGGGAGGCTCGGCGCCACCCGCGCGCGGTGGGCATGGAGGAGCGGTTCGCCTCGCTGCTTCCCGAGGTGCTCATCGGCATCGGCCTCCAGCAGTTCGCCCAGCTCGCCGCGAAGGCGCTCGCCCCGAAGCCGGTGCTGGAGCTGCCGACCCACCACATCCACGCCCCCGCGGTCTCGGTGCGCGAGCAGGCGGCCATCGTGGTCGACCGGCTCCGCAGGTCCGGGACGCTGACGTTCCGCTCGCTGGTGCGTGACAGCCCGGACACCCTGACCACCGTCGCGCGGTTCCTCTCGCTGCTCGAGCTCTTCCGCGAGGGGGCGGTGGCCTTCGACCAGATGACGCCCCTCGGTGAGCTGACGGTCCGGTGGACCGGCGACGACGACACCGAGGCCGACGACCTGGTGACCGACGAGTTCGACGGCGCCCCGCCCCCCGGCGACGCGACGCCCGACCAGCCCGAGGAGGGCACCGATGACTGAGCCCCACCCGCCGGCCGCGCCGGAGGAGACCCTCGACGTGCCCGTCGCCGCGCTGCGTCCCTCGCTCGAGGCGGTGCTGATGGTCGCCGACCAGCCGCTGGACGCGGTGTCGCTGGCCACCGCCGTGGGCCACCCCGTGGAGGACGTGGTGGCGGCGCTGCAGCTGCTCGCCGAGGAGTACGCCGAGCAGGACCGCGGCTTCGAGCTGCGCCACGTCGCCGGCGGCTGGCGCTACTACACGCGCGAGGAGTACGCCCACGTCGTGGAGTCCTTCGTGCTGGAGGGCCAGCAGGCGCGGCTGACGCAGGCGGCGCTGGAGACCCTCGCGGTCGTGGCCTACCGCCAGCCGGTCTCGCGTGCCCGGGTCTCGGCGATCCGCGGGGTCAACGTCGACGGTGTGATGCGCACGCTCCTGACCAGGGGCCTGGTCGAGGAGGCCGGCACCGACGCGGAGACCGGTGCGCACCTCTACCGCACCACCGGCTACTTCCTGGAGCGGATCGGGATCACCGGCCTCGACGAGCTGCCCGAGCTGGCGCCGTACCTCCCCGAGCTCGACGACATGGAGGAGGAGCTCGGCGCCCTGGTGACCCCGGCGGCGCCCGTCCAGCCCGACAGCACGACCAGCACGACCAGCACGACCGACGACGAGAGCACGGAGGAGCCTGCGTGAGCGGCCCCGAGATCCCCACCGACGACGAGGGCCTGGTCCGGCTGCAGAAGCTGCTGGCGATGTCGGGGGTGGCGTCGCGACGCAAGTGTGAGGAGCTGATGCTCGCCGGCGAGGTCGAGGTCGACGGCCAGGTCGTCACCCGCCTCGGCACCAAGGTCGACCCGACCCGGGCCGTGATCCGCGTGGAGGGCCGACGGCTGCCGCCGGTCTCGCCGCACGTCTACCTGGTGCTCAACAAGCCTCGGGGCGTCGTGTCCACGATGTCCGACCCCGAGGGCCGCCGCTGCCTGGGCGACGTGGTCGCCGACCGCCCGGAGCGACTCTTCCACGTCGGACGGCTCGACACCGACACCTCGGGGCTGCTGCTGCTCACCAACGACGGTGACTTCGCCCAGCGGATGGCCCACCCGTCCTACGAGGTCGACAAGACCTACGTCGCCGAGGTCGAGGGCGAGGTGTTCCCCCGCACGCTCAAGCAGCTCAAGGAGGGCGTCGAGCTCGACGACGGCCCGGTGGCCGTGAGCAGCGTCAAGGTCGTCGCCGGGCGGCACGGCCGCAACCAGCCGGGGCGCTCCGTCGTGGAGCTGGTCATCCACGAGGGCCGCAACCGGATCGTCCGCCGCCTCCTCGCCCACGTCGGGCACCCGGTCAAGCAGCTGACCCGCACGAGGATCGGGCCGGTGCAGCTGGGCCGCCTGGGGGTGGGGGAGATCCGTGACCTGACCAGCGAGGAGCTCGGCCTGCTGCTGGACAGCGCGCAGCTGTGAGACCGGCGGGTCAGTAGCCTGACCCCGCACACCAGGACGGACGAGGGAAGGACACACCGTGGCGGTTCGGGCCATCCGGGGAGCGACGCAGCTCGAGGAGGACGTGCGTGACCACATGCTCGAGCGGGTCGCGGAGATGGTCACCGACGTCATGGAGGCCAACGGCCTCGAGGTCGACGACTTCATCTCGGTGATCTTCACCGCGACGAGCGACCTGGTCTCGGAGTTCCCGGCGTACGCCGCACGCCGCCTCGGGTTCGGGGAGATCCCGTTGATCTGCGCGCGCGAGCTGGAGATCGACGGGTCCATGCCGCGCTGCGTGCGGATGATGGCGCACGTCGAGACCGACCTGCCGCGCGCGGACATCACCCACGTCTACCTGCACGGCGCGGCGGCGCTGCGCTCGGACCTGACGCGCGTGCGCTCGGTGCCCGACGGTGACGAGTGATCGATGAGTGAGAACCGCCAGCGGGGCGAGTGGCTCACCGGCCCGGTCCTCGTGGTCGGCGCCGGGCTGCTCGGCACCTCGGTCGGCCTGGCGTGCCGTCGCTCGGGCCTCGAGGTGCTGCTGAGCGACCTCGCCGGTGAGCACGTGCGCACCGCCTCGGGCATGGGCGCCGGGCGAGCCCTGGTCGACGGCGACTCGCCCCAGCTGGTAGTCGTCGCGGTGCCGCCCGACCACCTGGGCACGGCGGTGGCTGCAGCGCTGGAGGCGCACCCGGACGCGGTCGTGACCGACGTGGGCAGCGTCAAGACGGGCCCGTGGCGGGCCGTGGCCGACAGCCCCGCCTCCGACCGGTACGTCGGGGGGCACCCGATGGCCGGCAGCGAGCGGTCCGGGCCCCTGGCCGCCTCGGCCTCACTCTTCGACGGACGGCCCTGGGCCATCACCCCGCACGCGGAGAGCCGACCGGCCGCCGTGGAGGTCGTGGAGGACCTCGTGCGGCTCTGCGGCGGCGTACCCGTCTGGTTGACGCCGGAGGAGCACGACCGCGCCGTGGCGCGCACCAGCCACGTCCCGCACCTGCTGTCGGTGCTGGCCGCGGCGCGCCTGGCCGAGGGCCCGGAGAACCACCTGGCCCTGTCGGGCCAGGGGGTCCGTGACGTGACCCGGGTGGCCGCGGGCGACCCGCGGCTCTACAGCCAGATCGTCGGCGCCAACGCGGGGGCCGTGCTCGACCTCCTCACCGAGGTCCGCGCCCAGCTCGACAGCGTGATCGCTGCGGTGGGCGCCGGTGACCGGGCCGGGCTCGAGGAGCTGCTGGCCACGGGAGTGGCCGGCACCCGGGTGATCCCCGCCAAGCACGGCGGCCCGGCGCGACCGATGCGCTCGGTGTGGGTGTCGGTGCCCGACCACCCCGGCGAGCTGGCGCGGCTGCTGGGCGACGCGGTCGCCTCCGAGGTCAACGTCGAGGACATCCGCATCGACCACGACCCCGGTCGCCCGGTCGGTCTGGTGGAGCTGGTGGTCGAGGACAGCAGGGCCGAGCACCTGCTGGTCTCTCTGGAGTCTCGTGGTTGGGAGACTCACCGGTAGGCTGCCGCCCCGTGAGCGACACCCAGCACCCCTCCCACCACGACCGGACCACCGGGCTCGTGGTGGCCGTGGACGGCACCTCCGGCTCGGGCAAGTCGAGCACCTGCCGAGCGGTCGCGGGTCGCCTCGGCCTGGCCTACCTCGACACCGGCGCGATGTACCGCGCGATGACCTGGTGGATGCTCGAGCACGGCGTGGACGTCCACGACGCCGCCGCGGTGGCGCTGCGCAGCGGCGAGGCGACGGTGGTCTCCGGCACCGACCCGGCCGCCCCGACCATCCACGTCGACGGCACCGACGTGTCCGAACCGATCCGCGGTGAGGCCGTCACCGGTGCCGTGTCGCCGGTCGCGACCGTCAAGGAGGTCCGCGAGCGGATGGTGGCGCTGCAGCGCGCGATCATCGCCGAGAAGACCAGCACCGGACCCGGCATCGTCGTCGAGGGACGCGACATCGCCAGCCACGTGGCCCCCGACGCGCAGGTGAAGGTCTACCTGACCGCCGACCCCGCGGCCCGTGCCGCGCGCCGCGCCGCGGAGGAGGGCGGCAGCGACCTGGCTGCCACCGAGGCCGTGCTGCGCAGCCGCGACGAGATCGACTCCGGCCGGGAGACCTCGCCGCTGACGATGGTCGACGGCGCCGCGCACATCGACTCCACCCACCTCACCCTCGACCAGGTCATCGAGGAGGTCGTGGCGCTGGTCCGGGCGGCGGAGGTGCAGGCGTGAACGCCCACCTCGAGCTGCCGCGCACCGACACGGTGCCGCACCCCAAGCGCTACCTCCTCGAGCCGCTGCGGCCGCTCGCACGCTGGATCATCCGGCGGCGGTACGACGTCGTCGTGCACCACCCGGAGCGGGTGCCGGCCACGGGGCCGGTCGTCTTCGCCGCCAACCACGCCGGGGTGATCGACGGGCCGCTGCTGGCCATCTTCGCGCCCCGGCCGGTGCACGCGCTGACCAAGATCGAGATGTTCGGCGGGCGGCTCGGCACGTTCCTACTGCACTCGGGCCAGGTGCCGCTGGACCGGTTCCGCACGGACGTGGCAGCCGTGCGCAGCTGCCTGCGGGTGCTGCGCGACGGTCGGGCGATCGGCATCTTCCCCGAGGGTCGTCGCGGGTCCGGCGAGCTGGAGCGGTTCCACCGCGGCGCGGCCTACTTCGCGCTGGCCGCGGGGGCCACCGTGGTCCCGGTGTCCTTCTTCGGCACCCGGGAGCCAGGTGCGGCCAGCGGGTCGCTCCCGCCCCGTGGGGGCCGGATCGACGTCGTGATCGGCAGGCCCACCGGCGTACCCGCTCGTGCGTGGCCGCGCACGCGGGAACAGGTGGAGGCCACCTCGCGTTCCCTCTGGGAGCACATGCGCGCGGAGCTCGACGACGCGCGCCGTCTGACAGGTCGAGAGCTGCCGGGGCCGTTGCCCCCGGGCGACCTCGAGCCCGACCCCGCGACCGGGGTCCTCAGCCTTCCCGAAGCACCCGACACAGGAGCACCATGACCGAGCAGTCCGACCAGCCCCTCGACGCGACGCCCGGCGGCGACGCTCGGGTGCCCGTGCTGGCCATCGTGGGACGCCCCAACGTCGGCAAGTCCACCCTGGTCAACCGCATCATCGGCCGCCGCGAGGCGGTCGTCGAGGACATTCCCGGCGTCACGCGCGACCGGGTGCCCTACGACGCGTCCTGGAACGGTCGCGCGTTCACCGTCGTCGACACCGGCGGCTGGGACCCCGACGCGCGCGGCATGGCCCAGCGCATCGCGGGTCAGGCCGAGATCGCGATCTCCCTGGCCGACGCGGTCCTCTTCGTCGTCGACGCCACCGTCGGCATCACCGACGCCGACGAGGCTGTCGTGCGGATCCTGCGCAAGGCCGACAAGCCGGTCGTCCTGGCCGCCAACAAGGTCGACGACGCACGGACCGAGGCCGAGGCGTACTCGCTGTGGAACCTCGGGCTCGGCGAGCCCTACCCGGTCTCCGCGCTGCACGGCCGGGGCTCAGGCGACATGCTCGACGCGATCCTCAAGGCGCTGCCCGAGACGCCGCCGGAGTCCGAGCCGGAGATCGGCGGGCCCCGTCGCATCGCGATCGTCGGGCGCCCCAACGTCGGGAAGTCCTCGCTGCTGAACAAGCTGGCGGGGGAGGAGCGCGTCGTCGTCGACAACGCCGCCGGCACCACCGTCGATCCCGTCGACGAGCTGGTCGAGCTCGGTGGCCGCACCTGGCGCTTCATCGACACCGCCGGCATCCGCAAGCGCGTGAAGTCGGCCTCGGGCCACGAGTACTACGCCTCGCTGCGCACCGCGACCGCCATCGACCGTGCCGAGGTGGCGGTGCTGGTGCTGGACGCGCAGCAGAACATCTCCGAGCAGGACGTCCGCATCCTGCAGACCGTCCGTGAGGCCGGCCGTGCGCTCGTCATCGCGTTCAACAAGTGGGACCTCGTCGACGAGGAGCGCCGCCACTTCCTGGAGCGCGAGATCGAGCGCGAGCTGGTGCAGGTCCAGTGGGCGCCGCGGATCAACGTGACCGCCCGGACCGGCTGGCACATCGACCGGCTGGTGCCGGCCCTGGACCGCGCCCTGGAGGGCTGGGAGACCCGCGTGGGCACCGGCGCGCTCAACACGTTCCTGGGCCGCCTGGTCGCCGAGCACCCGCACCCCGTCCGGAGCGGCAAGCAGCCGAAGGTGCTCTTCGGTACCCAGGCCACCACCGCGCCCCCGACGTTCATCCTGTTCACCTCCGGCAAGCTCGACGCCGCCTATGAGCGGTTCATCGAGCGCCGGCTGCGCGAGGAGTTCGGCTTCGTCGGCACCCCGATCGTGCTGCAGCAGCGTCCGCGGGAGAAGCGCAAGAGGTGACGTCTCGCCCCGATTCCGGGGTCAGGAGCACGCTGTTGTAGTGTTCACGCGCCGCGAGGTCGCGATCCGACTGAGCGGCGTTCGGGCTGTGGCGCAGCTTGGTAGCGCACTTGACTGGGGGTCAAGGGGTCGCAGGTTCAAATCCTGTCAGCCCGACCGATCAGAGGGTCACTTTCGGCGGAAACGCTGGGAGTGACCCTCGTCCGGTTTCGAGCCGATCTGCCAAAGTCACGGTTTACTCGCGGTTTTGCGTCCCGCGACTGGCGCGAAGCAGCCTGACGCCGGTTGAGCGAGGTGAGCCGTCAGGGTGACTCGCTTGTCGGTGGCGCCTGTGATGGTGCTGCCATGAGAACTGCGTGTACGGCTAGCCACGACATGCCCAGCGATAAGTGGTGAATCGCACTGGGTTTCGTTCCTATGCGTTCCCTTGGCCAGCGAGTGCTGGCCGGGGTGATTCTTGGGCAGCGTAGTACGCCGCCTCGACCTCGAGCGGGGTCCTCATGTCGAGCTCCCCGTGCAGGCGCTGGTTGTTCCACCACCACACGTACTCCAGCGTCGCGAGTTCGACCTGCTCGATCGTGCGCCACGGCCCACGCCTGCGGATCAGCTCGGTCTTGTACAGCCCGTTGACCGCCTCCGCGAGGGCGCTATCGAAGGAGCCGCCGACGGTGCCCGTGGATGGCTTCGCTCCGAGTTCGCCGATCCGGTCGGTGTAGACGATCGAGAGGTAGTTCGACCCGTGGTCGGCGTGGTGGACCAGCCCGGTCAGATCAACGGCGCCCTCGCGCTTGGCGTCCCAGGCGGCCATGTCGAGTGCCTGCAGCGGGAGGATGTCGGCCTTCAACGTCGCAGCGACGTTCCACCCAGCGATCCGCCGGGAGTAGACGTGGGTCACGAACGCCACGTAGGCGAACCCCGACCAGGTCGCGACGTAGGTGATGTCGACAACCCACAGGCGCCGCGGCGCTGGGGCGTGGAAGCGGCGTGGGACCAGGTCGGCCGGCTTCACCGCCGCCGGGTCCGGCTTAGTGGTGAACACCTTCTTCGACCGCTTCACCCCCCGCACGTCGGCGATCTTCATCAGCCGCGCGGTCTGGTCGCGCCCGATCTCCCAGCCTTGCCGTCGCATCAGGGCGTGCATCTTCCGCACCCCGTAGACGTCGTAATTCTCCGAGTGCAACCGGACGATCTCCGGGACGAGCAGGTCGTCCTTGAGCTGACGGGCCGAGGGCGGCCGTGTCTTCGCGGCGCGGTAACCACGGGTGGTGATAAACCCACTCACTGCCGGGCGTAGCACCTGGCAGATGGCCTCGACCCCGAACTGATCCTTGTGCTCGTCGATGTAGCGGATCACTTCGTCGTGGGACGGTCGAGCTCCTTGGCGAAAAACACCGATGCGAACTTCAAGATCTCATTTGCCCGGCGAAGCTCAGCAACCTTGCGCTTGAGGCGCTTGATCTCCTCCCCATCCTCCGAGGTCGTCCCCGGACGAACTCCGGCATCGACCTGGGCGCGGTGGACCCACAGCCGCAGGGTCTCGACGTTCATCCCCAACAGTCCCGCGACGTGCCGCAGCGCGGCCGTCTCGTGCGGGTGCTCCGGGCGGACCTCGGCCACCATCAGGACCGCCCGCTCACGCATCTCGTTCGTGTACCTGGCCATCGTTCCCATCCTGACTCATCGAGCGGAACGAAACCCAGTGCGAGTCAGCACCGTGGTCGCGCTTGTCCAGGACGCCCAGAAAGCCATCGAGCTCTCTCCCGACTTCCCGGGTGTAGCGATGTGCAGGTGCGCACGTGGCCAGCGACCGGCCCGGATCTCCAAGGCGACGAACGGCACGAGCGACGCACATCTCTACGTGCCGACGGTGTGCCGCGCCGGTGTCATCTCAGACTGTCCGGGATGCAGCAGCGCTGTCGATCAGCTCGCTGCACCTGCTCGGTCACGCGGGGCCTCACCACGACGACGGACTCGGCCGCGTGGTTGCCGTAGCGGTCGACCGGACAGATGTCGTACGCGTGGGTGGCATCCGGGTCGAACCACCCGACGTCGCGGACGTAGACGAGGTCGTTGCCGCAGGTGCGGCAACGACCGGCCAGGTGCGTCACTCGTTCCCGACGCACGAGTGCTCCATGTCGGTGTCGACCGGCGGTCACAGCTGCTCATCCCGGCCGGGGGCGGTGACGACGATGATGGGCTGGGTGTCAGGCAGCACTCGGCGCGGCCACCGACGTAGGTAGGCGAGACGCGCCGGTAGGTAGTCGGAGTCGCCGTGAACCAGGAGGCGAGCCGTCGCCGGCGACCAGGCGCCCTGGCGGAGCACGCCGACCTGCGTCGCCGAGCGACCGATGTTCCGCCACCAGGTCTTGTTGTCCGGGTGGCCGGGGACGACCACGAGGCGGTCGCCGTTCACGGCGTACTGGACGGGGAAGCGCATCCGGCGCCCGGAGCGGCGCCCGGTGACCTCGAGACCGATCACGGTGCGAGCGATCCCGGGCGCTCGGGAGCCGGCGAGCAGGTGGAGGACGAGGCGACCGCTCGCCGACGTGCCGTCGAGTGATGGGAGGAACCAGCCCGTCACCAGGCCGAGGATGGCGCCCGCGGTGACGCCGGTGAGGAGGCCGGTACCGATGATGGCTGCGACGGGCCAGCTCGCGTCCGGAGCGGTGGCCCCGAGGAAGATGACGGTCATCGTGGGGGCCCAGCCGGCGGCGCTGGCGCCGATCCACCGCCACGGGTGGGCGACGGCGCCACGGAGGGTGGTGGCCTGGGCCGCACCCAGGACCAGCCCCATCACGACTCCGAGCACGGCGGCCATCGCCGCGATGGCCACGAGGGGTGGTGTATCGGTGGTGTCCCCGTCCGCGAAGGCGGCGGGCGCTGATGCTGCCGCCCAGCCGAGACCCGCTACCGCGACGGTGGCGACGCCAAAGAGTCGACGCGAAAGGGCGGGGAAGGCCTGGGCGAGGACGCCGCCCTGGAACCAGCCCAGGGCGGCACCCTCGATGAGCCCGCCGACGACCACGAGGGCAAGCGCGGCGGCGGACCCGAGCCGGTCCGCCATGACGGCGGCGGACGAGGCGGCGGTCATGCCGATCGCCTCGGCCGCGACGCACGCCCGCAGCCACCGTCGTCGCAGGGCCGAGACCTGTGCCGGTGCCGCGGCGTGGTGCTGGGCGATGGACGGCATGGACGTCAGAACTCGAAGACGATCCGGGCCGGCGCCCGGCCGGCGAGCACATCGTCGATGGCCTCGTTGACCTCATCGAGCTTGCGGGTATCGGCGATGACGCGCGTGCGGCCGCGGGCGTGGAGCTCGAAGACCTCGGTGAGGTCCTGGCGGGTGCCGACGATGGAGCCGATGACCGAGATGCCCTTGAGGACGGTGGGGAAGATCGGCAGGGCCATCGGTCCCTCGGTCTCGGGCGGGAGCCCGACGCAGACCAGGCGGCCGCCGCGGCGCAGGGCCGCGAACGCGGTCTCGAAGACGCTCGGGATCACGGCGAGGACGATGGCCACGTCGGCGCCGCCGAGGGCTTCGAGGGCGGGGCCCGGGTCGGTCGTGCCGGCGTTGATGACGTGGTCGGCGCCGAGCTCGAGGGCCATCTCGAGCTTGGCGTCGTCGACGTCGACGGCGGTCACGGTAGCGCCGACGATCTTCGCGTACTGCAGCGCGAGGTGGCCGAGGCCGCCGATGCCGAAGATCGCGACCCGCTCGGTCGGGCGGATGCCCGCCACCTTCACGGCCTTGTACGTCGTCACACCCGCGCAGGTCAGGGGAGCCGCGTCGAAGGGAGTCACCCCGTCGGGCACGGGGACGACGTACGTCGCGTCGGCGACGGCGTACTCGGCGAAGCCGCCGTCGATGGAGTAGCCGGTGTTCTGCTGCTCCTCGCACAGGGTCTCCCAGCCGCGGACGCAGTGGTCGCAGTGGCCGCAGGCGTGGCCGAGCCAGGGGAGGGCGACGCGGTCACCGACCGCGCGGTGCGTGACTCCCTCGCCGAGAGCCTCGATGATGCCGACTCCTTCGTGCCCGGGCACGAAGGGCGGCGTCGGCTTGACGGGCCAGTCGCCGTGGGCGGCGTGGATGTCGGTGTGACACAGCCCGCTGGTCTCGATGCGGACGAGCACCTGGCCGGCGCCGGGCACGGGAACGTCTCGGTCCTGGATCTGCAGCGGCTCGGTGAAGCCGGTGACGACTGCTGCCTTCATGGGGGTCCTCCTCGGTCGGGGTGTGTCTCCAACCTCGCGGCTCGTCGGGCCGACCGGCAGGGGCCCAGGTCCTGTCGGCGCATGGCCTTCGGCTCTGCGCTCGCGGGTCCGGGGCGCGGAGGATGGGGCTGAGCCCCACCACGACCGAGGAGGCGGACGATGGACAACAAGACCGACACCGCGATCAGCGTCGAGGAGTGTTGGGACCTGCTCGAGGCCCACTCGTTCGGCCGGCTCGCTTACCGGCTCGTGGACGAGGTGCACGTCGTCCCCCTCGACTATGCGGTAGCGGGGAGGTCGGTGTACGTCCGCACCCACGCGGGCAACAAGCTGCTCGCCGCCGCGCTCTCCTCCGACGTCGCCCTCGAGATCGACTGCGACGCCGGTGATCATGCCTGGTCCGTGGTGGCGCGGGGTCGCCTGCGCCGGCTGGATCCACCCGAACTGCCGCCGGCGGTGGACTTCCCGCAGCGGCCGTGGTTCGACGAGCTCGCTTCCGAGATCGTCGAGCTGGTCGCCGACGCGATCGCGGGGCGGCGGTTCGGCACCGTCGGCGCCTCCTAGGCTGGCTGCGTGGAGAACAGCGTCTATGTCGCGTCCGCCGAGGGCTTCACGGGCAAGTCGGCGGTCGCGTTGGCGGTCCTCGACGCCCTGTCTCGCCGGGTGGAGCGGGTCGGTGTCTTCCGGCCCGTGGTCCGCACCGGGAGCGGGGCCACGGAGCGCGACTACGTCCTCGACCTGCTGGTCTCCCACGACGCGGTGACCCTGGCCTACAACGACTGCGCCGGCGTGACGTACGACGACGTCCACGACGACCCGGTCGCCGCGCTCGAGACCATCCTCGAGCGCTACCACCGCGTCGCGGACCGCTGTGACGCCGTGGTGGTGATCGGCTCCGACTACACCGACGTCGCGAGCCCGACCGAGCTCGCGTTCAACGCCCGCGTGGCGGCCAACCTGGGCGCGCCGGTGCTGCTGGTCCTCAACGCCGCCGGCCGGTCCGTCGCCGACCTCGTCGCGCTCACCGACATGGCCCGCGTCGAGATCACCGGCAACCACGCCCGGCTCTTCGCCGTGGTCGCGAACCGGGTGACGATCAGCGACCCCGTCGTCCTGGCCGCGGGTCTGGCCGCGGGGCTGGAGGGCCCGGACGCCCCGCTGGTCTACGCGCTGCCGGACGAGCCGCTGCTGTCGGCGCCGTCGATGGCCGACCTGGTCCCCGCCTGCGCCGGCACGCTGGTGGCCGGCGACCCGGCGCTGATGGACCGTGAGGTGCTGGGCGTCGTGGTCGCCGGGATGACGATGCCGAACGTCCTCGACCGGCTCACCGAGGGTGCGGTCGTGGTGACCCCGGGGGACCGGCCCGAGGTGGTCCTCGGCGTGCTGATGGCCCACCTGTCGGCGGGCTTCCCGCAGGTGGCCGGCATCGTGCTCAACGGTGGCATCGCCCTGCCGCGCCAGGTGGTGCGGCTGCTCGAGGGCTCGGGCGCGACGCTGCCGATCGTCGCGACCGACCTCGGCACGCACGAGACCTCGACCGCGCTCACCGCCGTCCGGGGCCGCCTCACCTCCGCCTCGCCCCGCAAGATCGCCGTGGCGCTCGCGCTCTTCGCCCAGTACGTCGACGCCGACACGCTCCTCGACCGGCTCGACGTCGCCCGCAGCACCGCGGTCACGCCGCTGATGTTCGAGCACCAGCTGACCGACGACGCGGTCCGCGACCGCCGCCACATCGTGCTGCCCGAGGGGGAGGAGCCGCGGATCCTGCAGGCGGCCGACCTGGTCCTGCGGCGCGGCATCGCCGACCTGACCCTGCTCGGCGACCCGGTCCGGATCAGCGCGGCCGCCGCGAGCGCGGGCGCCGACGTCACCGGGGCCCGGATCGTCGACCCGTCCGCCTCCGACCTGACCGAACGGCTCGCGGCCGAGCTCCTCGAGCGGCGCCGCCACAAGGGGATGACGGCGGAGGAGGCGCGGACGACGGTCCAGGACGTGTCGTACTTCGGCACCCTCATGGTCGAGCTCGGCCTCGCCGACGGCATGGTGTCCGGCGCGGTCCACACCACCGCGCACACCATCCGCCCCGCGCTCCAGGTGGTCCGCACCGTGCCGGGAGTCTCGGTGGTCTCCTCGGTCTTCTTCATGTGCCTGGAGCACCAGGTCCTCGTCTACGGCGACTGCGCGGTCAACCCCGACCCTGACCCCGAGCAGCTCGCGGACATCGCGATCTCCTCGGCGGCGACCGCCTCGGCGTTCGGGATCGAGCCGCGGGTTGCGATGCTGTCGTACTCCACCGGTGCCTCCGGGTCGGGCAGCGACGTCGAGAAGGTCTCGGTGGCCACGGAGCTGGTCCGCACCCGGGCGCCCGAGCTCCTCGTCGAAGGCCCCATCCAGTACGACGCCGCGATCGACCCCGCGGTCGCGGCGACCAAGCTGCCCGGATCGCCGGTGGCCGGTCGCGCGACCGTCTTCGTCTTCCCCGACCTCAACACCGGGAACAACACCTACAAGGCCGTGCAGCGCTCGGCCGATGCCGTCGCCATCGGCCCGGTCCTGCAGGGGCTGCGCAAGCCGGTCAACGACCTCTCGCGGGGGGCGACCGTCCGCGACATCGTCAACACCATCGCGATCACAGCCGTGCAGGCTCAGCGGGGTGGGGTCGCGCAGTGACCTCCCACGTCCTGGTCCTCAATACCGGCTCGTCCTCGCTGAAGTACCGCCTGCTCGACCCCGGGTCCGGCGAGACCGCCGCGGCCGGCCTGGCGGAGCGGATCGGCGACCGGTCCGGTGTCGGTGTCCTCACCCACACCGACGCCGCGGGTGAGCGGCACCGCAGCGAGCTCGACCTCCCGTCGCACGAGGCGGCGCTGAGTGCCGCCCTGGCTGCCTTCGACGAGCACGGTCCGGCCCTGACGACGTCGTCGGTGCGTGCGGTCGGCCATCGCGTCGTGCACGGCGGTGATCGCTTCTCCGCGCCCGCGCTGGTCGACGACGCCCTGATCGCGGCGGTCGAGGAGCTGGTGCCGCTCGCCCCGCTCCACAACCCCGCCAACCTCGCCGGCCTCCGGGTCGCGCGCCGGCTCTTCCCCGAGGTCCGGCACGTCGCGGTGTTCGACACCGCCTTCCACCAAACGATCCCGGAGCACGCCTACACCTACGCCGTGCCGATCGCCTGGCGCGAGGAGCACGGGATCCGACGCTACGGATTCCACGGCACCTCGCACCGCTTCGTCAGCGAGCGGGCCGCGCAGTTGCTCGGCCGACCGGTGGGCGAGGTCAACACGATCGTGCTGCACCTCGGCAACGGCGCCTCGGCCACCGCCGTCGCCGGGGGAGCCTCGGTCGAGACCTCGATGGGCGTGACCCCGCTGGAGGGTCTGGTCATGGGCACCCGCTCGGGTGATGTCGACCCGTCCCTGCACGCTCACCTGCACCGGCAGCTGGGCTGGTCGCTGGAGGAGATCGACGGCCACCTCAACCGCGACTCCGGTCTCAAGGGCCTGACCGGGCAGGGCGACTTCCGCGAGCTCGAGGCCCGGATGGCGGCGGGTGACCCGGCGGCCCAGCTGGCCTTCGCGGTTTGCTGCCACCGGCTGCGCAAGTACGTCGGCGCCTACTACGCCGTCCTCGGACGGGTCGACGCGATCGCGTTCACCGGCGGGGTCGGCGAGAACTCCGCCGTCCTGCGGGCGGCCGCGCTGGCCGGGCTGGAGCGGCTCGGGATCGCGGTCGATGCGGCGGCGAACGACGCCCCGTCCCGCGAGGCCCGGCGGATCTCGCCCGCCGACGGCGAGGTCGCGGTCCTCGTCGTCCCCACCGACGAGGAGTGGCAGATCGCGCGGGAGGCGCAGGCCCTGCTCGACGGGTGACCTTCGGCCCCTGTCGTGGGGCCACGCGACGCGGCAGCATGGGTCGCGGGGGGATCCGACGGACGACTTCTCGAGGAGACCACGTGACGCTGGACGATGCCGAGCTGGCCCGGTTGGACGCCTGGTGGCGGGCCGCCAACTACCTGTCGGTGGGCCAGATCTACCTGCTCGACAACCCGCTGCTCGACCGCCCGCTGGCGCGGGACGACGTGAAGCCGCGACTACTGGGCCACTGGGGCACCAGCCCCGGCCTCAACCTCGTCTACACCCACCTGAACCGGCTGATCCGTGAGCGCGACGTCGACGCGATCTTCCTCGCCGGTCCCGGCCACGGCGGACCGGCCGCGGTCGCGAACGCCTGGCTGGAGGGCACCTACTCCGAGCTCTACCCGCGCGTCGGCCCCGACCGCGACGGCATGCGGGAGCTCTTCCGCCAGTTCTCCTTCCCGGGCGGCATCCCCAGCCACGTCGCGCCGGAGACGCCCGGGTCGATCCACGAGGGCGGCGAGCTCGGCTACGTCCTCTCCCACGCGTACGGCGCCGCGATGGACAACCCCGACCTGCTGGTCGCCGCCGTGGTCGGCGACGGCGAGTTCGAGACCGGGCCACTGGCCGCGTCCTGGCACTCCAACAAGTTCGTCGACCCGGTCCGCGACGGGGCGGTGCTCCCGATCCTGCACCTCAACGGCTACAAGATCGCCAACCCGACCGTGCCGGCGCGAATCCCGCGCGCGGAGTTGGTCAAGCTGCTCGAGGGCTACGGCCACGAGGTGCTGACCGTCGAGGGCGACGACCCGGCCGACGTACACCGCCAGCTCGCCGCGGCGCTCGACACCGCGCACGACACGATCACCGATACCCGCCGCGCGGCCCGCGAGGACGGCGACCTGGAGCGGCGGCCGAGTCCGATGATCCTGTTGGTCACCCCCAAGGGCTGGACCGGGCCCAAGGTCGTCGACGGCCTGCCGGTCGAGGGCACCTGGCGCGCCCACCAGGTCCCGCTCTCGGAGACCCGCGACAACGACGCGCACCGCGCCCAGCTCGAGGAGTGGCTGCGGTCCTACCGCGCCGAGGAGCTCTTCGACGAGGCGGGCGTGCTGCGACCCGACCTCCGCGCCCTCGCGCCCGAGGGCACCCGCCGGATGAGCGCCAACCCGCACGCCAACGGCGGGCTGCTCACCCGTCCGCTGCGGCTGCCCGACTTCCGGACCCGCGCGGTCGACGTACCCGCGCCGGGCGCGACCATCCACGAGCCCACGAAGGTGCTGGGGGAGTACCTCGTCGACGTCGTGCGCGACAACCCCGACAACTTCCGCATCTTCGGTCCCGACGAGACCGCCTCCAACCGGCTCAGCCCGGTCTACGAGGTGACCGACAAGGTCTTCGCCGGCGAGATCCTCGACGTGGACGAGCACCTCGCCCGCTCCGGGCGGGTCGTCGAGATCCTCTCCGAGCACACCTGCCAGGGCTGGGTCGAGGGCTACACGCTCACCGGTCGGCACGGGCTGTTCAGCTGCTACGAGGCGTTCATCCACCTGGTCGACTCGATGTTCAACCAGCACGCCAAGTGGCTGAAGACGACCCGGGAGATCCCGTGGCGGGCCCGGGTGCCGAGCCTCAACTACCTGCTGAGCTCGCACGTGTGGCGCCAGGACCACAACGGCTTCTCCCACCAGGACCCCGGGTTCATCGACCACGTCGTGAACAAGCGGGCCGAGGTCGTGCGCGTCTACCTGCCGCCGGACGCCAACACCCTGCTGTCGACCATGCAGCACTGCCTGGCCAGCCGGCAGTACGTCAACGTCGTCGTCGCGGGCAAGCAGCCGTCGTACGACTGGCTCGACGCCCACCAGGCCGACCTGCACTGCGCCCGCGGCGCCGGCATCTGGGAGTGGGCCTCCAACGACGAGGGCCGGCCCGACGTGGTCATCGCCTCGGCCGGTGACGTGCCGACCCTCGAGGCGCTCGCCGCCACCAAGATCCTGCGCGAACGGCTTCCCGACCTGCGGATCCGGTTCGTCAACGTCGTCGACCTGATGCGCCTGCAGGACGAGGGCGAGCACCCGCACGGCATGAGCCAGCGTGAGTACGACAGCCTCTTCGGCACCGACGTGCCCGTGGTCTTCGCCTACCACGGCTACCCCTGGCTCATCCACCGGCTGACCTATCGGAGGGCGAACAACGAGCACCTCCACGTGCGCGGCTACAAGGAGGAGGGCACGACCACCACGCCCTTCGACATGGTGATGATGAACGACATGGACCGCTTTCACCTGGTCATCGACGTCGTCGACCGCACGCCCGGCCTGGGCACGCGCGCCGCGTCGTTGCGTCAGGAGATGGTCGACCTGCGCCGCGAGGCGCGGCAGTGGACCCGCGACCACGGCGATGACCTGCCGCTCGTGCGTGACTGGCGGTGGAGCGACGAGGGCGAGCGGCCCGGCGAGGGACGGTCCCCGTCGGTCACGGCGGCCGCTGCCACCAGCGCCGACGCCTGACGGGGCGGCCCGTACGACGCCCCGAGCATCCGGGACCTTCGCCCCATGTCGTGGTGTCCGGTCGGGCCTACGGTCGTGTCGTGACGACCCCAGCCATCGCGATCGAGGGCCTGGCCAAGACGTTCGGGCGGGTCCGAGCGCTCGACGGGCTGGATCTCACGGTGACTCCGGGGGAGACCCATGGCTTCCTCGGGCCGAACGGCGCCGGCAAGTCCACGACCATCCGGATCCTGCTGGGACTGGTGCGCGCGAGTGGGGGAGCGGTCCGCCTTCTCGGATGCGATCCGTGGAGTGACGCGACCCCGTTGTGCCTCCCGCACAATCCTCTTCCCGTTAGAGGGCAGGGCTCCCTCTTGCAGTGAGGGCCAGCGCGCCAATACTGACGGTGGCAGGAGTGTGCCGAGCTCAACGAATCTGAACCGCTCTCGCTTTACTCACGGTTTTCACAGCGGAACGATGACGAACGTTGATGAGCCAGTAGGCCCAAACGGGCGTATCGCCGCAGGTCAGAGCCGAGTTTGCCAACTATTGCAAAGGAAGTCCGGTGCTCGGCTCAAGACAAGGGGTCGCAGGTTCAAATCCTGTCAGCCCGACCGAACGAGAACAGCGCCTGACCTGCGGAAACGCGGGTCAGGCGCTGTTTCTGTCCCAGTCGCGTGCCACACGTGTCCAACGGCATGCGGCCGGGAAGCCATCTGCATCGGAGAGCCGCTCACAATCCCGGACGTTCGATGGACGCCGGTCGTGGAGGTCGTAGACGGCACCCGGTGCCGGACAGGACCTCCAATCGACCCGTCGGCTCGCGCTGCCGCCGTGCCTGTGGACGCAGCGAGGCGCGGGAGGACGTGTCCGCATAGCCTTGCCGGCATGACGACATCTCGGGGTCGCCTCGCGGCCGGCCTGCTCCTGACCTGCGCCCTCGCCACCGGTTGCGGTGGCACCACCGACGAGGAGACGCAGACGTTCGTCCTCGACGACGCCTTCGCCGAGGCGAGCGAGGCGACGAGCTACCGGATCACGTCCTTCACCGCGCAGGACCTGTCGTCCTCGCTGATGGGCGTCGACACCGAGACCGAGATCGACGAGGACAGCCCGACGCTCACGGCCGAGGTCAGCCCCGAGCTGAGCCACATGACGATGGACCTGTCCGCGATCCTGGGCCCGATGACCGGCGGCGGTGCCGACGTCGGGTTCGAGATGTGGGTCGGGCCCGAGCGGATCACCGTCGACTCCCGTGACTACGCCGCGCTGAAGGAGGCCAACCCCGAGGCCGACCTCGGCCCCTTCGAGCCCGGCATCTCCTACTTCGACCTCGCCGTGGTCCCTGAGGACGACTCCTCGATCGTGGAGCTGATGCTCGGGCAGGGCGTCACCGACCTGCGGCAGCTCTCCGAGGACCTCCCCGAAGTGCTCAAGGACGTCGAGCGCGACGGCGACACCGTCACCGGCACCGCGCCGTACGCCGAGGTGATGGCGGCCATGGGCGCCGACGTCGAGCAGTCCTCCCGCAGCGTCGCCGCCGGGCTGGCACTCAACCTGGGCGTCGACGTCGACGACCTCACCGACCTCTACGTCGACTTCTACGAGGCCACTCTCGCCGAGGTCACCATCGGGCTGGACGAGGACGAGCAGGTGTCCTCGGTGGAGTACACGGCGGACCTGTCCGAGATCTACGTGTCGATCTTCGACCGACCCGAGATGTTCGACCCGCGGCCGAGCGACGAGGAGCTGGCCCAGGTCGAGGACCTCGCCTCGGACACCGAGTGGGTCATCACCGTCCTGCAGCGCTTCGAGGTCGACGACGACCTGGTCGTGGACCCGGCCCCGGAGACCGACGACGACCGCACCGACCAGTGGGTGGCGTTCCTCGAGAACGCCGGCTTCTGATCGGCCCTCAGGCGGCGAGGATCGGCCCCGGCGGGTGGCGCGGCTGCGGGTCAGCGCAGCTCCTGCACGAGCTCGTGCACGTCGCCGTCCACGGTGATGGTGGTGAGCGCTCCGTTGACCAGGGGCAGGTGCGGCGGGACGTGCCCGATCTCGACGTCCAGGACGAGGGAGACGCCCAAGCGGCCGAGGGCGTCGAGCACCGCCTGCTCCTGGGTCATCCGTGGATGGTCGGGCGCGTTGGTGCGGCCGACGAGGATCGCCGAGGCGTGCTCGAACCAGCCGGCCAACCGCAACCCGTGCAGGTGGCGGCATATCGTCGCGGCACCGTCCTCGGCGGCCTCGACGTAGACGATCAGGCCCTCGTCCGCGTGGGCCTCACCGAACGCGGCGACGTCGCCGTACGGCGTGCCCGCCAGGTTGACGAGGGTCTCGATGCACCCACCGATGAGCCGCCCGCCGGCCACCAGCGACTCGGCACCGTGCAGCCGCCACCGGCCGCCGGTCACCTCGCGCCACTCGGTCGCCCGGGGGTCGCCCTGCCGGGGTTCCCAGTCCGCGACGACACCGGAGTCGCGCTGGACGTGCGGCCCCGGACCCTCCGCGAGCGCCGTCCACGGCAGCAGCCCCGCCGGCGGCTGGTAGGGGGTGTCGGCCAGGTTGTCGCCGTGGATCGTCGCCCAGCCCAGGCGGGTCGTGATCGGCAGCAGCAGGGTCGAGATGTCGGAGTACCCGACCAGCCAGGTCGGCTCTGCGGCCGCCAGCGCGTCCCAGTCCAGCCGGTCGACGAGGTCGACCGCGGTCTCACCGCCCCACGGAGGCAGCACGCACCGGACCGCGGGATCGCAGAACATCTCGGTGAGCTCGGCCGCGCGGCGCTCGGCGGACGCGGACGTGATGCCCGAGCCGTCCATGCAGTCGCCGACGACGACCTCGAACCCCTCGGACCGCAGCCACTGCACGCAGAAGTCGATCCGGGCGGCGGCCGAGCCCTCGACGCCGGCTGACGGCGACGTCACGGCGATCGTGTCGCCGGGACGCAGCGGCGCCGGGTAGCGGATCATGAGCCCGCCCCCGCGACGAGCGCCGCCGCTCCGGGGTCGTGCGCGGCGACGACCCGCAGCCCCGGCTCGGCGGCCAGCAGCTCGTTGACGGCCCGCGTGGAGGCCCGCTGCTGCGCGGTGGCGCCGGTGCCGGGGACCCGCTCGTCGGCGAGGAGCGCGGGGTCGTAGGTCAGGTCGCCGACCACGAGCAGCGGGACGGCATCGGGCCGGCGCACCAGCAGGCTCTGCGAGCCGCGCGAGTGCCCGGGGGGGGGGCAGCAGGACGAGCGTGCCGTCGTCGTACAGGTCGGTGCCGGTGGTGAACGGGCCCAGCGGCGCTGGCAGCGGTGCCGGGACCACCGGGGTGAACGTGACCGACGGAGGTGCCACGTGCTCGGGCATCACGCCGTGGGCTGCGGGCTGCTTCTCCTCCAGCAGCGCGAGCTCGTCGGCCGACACGAGCACCCGGGCGTGGGGGAGCAGACCGATGTTGCCCGCATGGTCCTGGTGCAGGTGGGTGAGGACGACCGTGTCGACGTCGCTGACCGACCGACCGATCCCGCCCAACCGTGCCGGCAGGTGGTCTGCTGCGTCGACGTCGAAGTCTGCCTGGCGGCGGTACGCCCATCCGAGCACGCCGCCCGGGTGGTAGCCCGGCTCCAGTGACGCCGGGCTCTGCCCCGTGTCGACCAGCAGCACGCCCTCGTCGTGCTCGACGACCACGACGTTGACCGGCAGCCACGGCGTCCACGAGCGGGAGAAGGCCGTCCACCAGAGCATCGGTCGCCAGGTGCCGGCGACGTTGTCGGGCCGCACACGGACCCGGCCGACCTGCAGGACGCTGACTCTCGAGACTCGTGGCACCTGCTCATCCTGCCCCGGAGTCGCCCCGACCCGCCCCCGGAAGGGGTACGCCGGCCGACCACCGCTCCTCGCGCTCGGCGTCGCTCTGCTCCCACCACGGCGTGCCGCGCTCGCCGAGTGCGACCTTGGCTGCCTGGACGCCCGCGCGGGAGGCGGCCTCCTCGTCGGTGTCCTTGGTGCGACCGACCTCCCGCCGCCACGCCATCAGGAGGCGGGTCAGCTCGGCGCGGCGCTCCTCGGGGATCGCGGGGTCGGTGGCCCGCCACCGGCGGCCGTCGATGACGACGTAGCGGCCGTCGGGGGTGCGCTCGGGCTCGCTCATGGGGGCTCGCTCATCGGGGCCCGCTCACGAGGTCCCCGGTCCTCGGCGGCGTCCGAGGTTGGCCCGTCGGGTCTGCAGCGCGATGCGCACCAGCATGCCCACCGAGCCCAGCACGGCCAGCACGAACACCGCCAGTGCCATCCGGCTGGTCAGCGACCCCTCGTCGTCGCTGCTGGCGGCCAGGATCGCGGCGGCCAGGATCATCGAGGCCAGGACCACCGCGGCGGCGAGGACGTTCGCGAGCTTGTGCAGGCCCCGCAGGAACTCGTCCTCGTCGATGGCGTCGACGCGCAGCTCGAAGTGCCCGCGCCCCAGGGCGTCGAAGGCCCGGTTGACCCGGCCGGGGAGCTCCTCGACGAACTCCTTGGTCTCCAGGAGCGTGGCCATCATCGCGGCGGGCGTCGTGCGCATCGAGGACTGCATGATCCTGGTGACGTGCCGCTGCAGGGCCTCGCGCGGCTCGAACCGGGGATCGAGGGCGGTCGCCACCTGGTCGAGGTTGAGCAGTGCCTTGCCGAGCAGGGAGAGCTCGGGCTCCATCCGCAGGCCGGCCTCCCCGGCACGGACGGTGAGCTGGAGCACGAGCGAGCCGATCTCCAGCTCGCCCAGGCTCGCGTCGGCGGCGCGCCCCACGAGCTCGGCGACGGCACGCCCCAGCGCCCGTTCGTCGAAGTCCGGCAGCGGCTGACCGAGCCGGATCGCGATCCGGGTGACCTCCTCGGGACGAGCGTCGGCGAGCGCCAGGAGCAGCTTCACCAGGTGGTCGCGCACGGACGGCGCGATCCGGGCGATCATGCCGATGTCGAGCAGCACCAGGCGTCCGTCCGGCGTCACCAGCACGTTGCCGGGGTGCGGGTCGGCGTGGAAGACGCCTTTGTCCAGGACCTGGTCGAGGTAGGCGGCGAAGAGCTCGTCGGCCAGCGCCGCGCCATCGAGGTCCATCCGCCCGAGAGGACCGATGTCGGTGATCTTGCGCCCCTCGACGTACTCCATGGTGAGCACGCGACCCGTCGTGAGCTCGGGCACCGGGGCGGGCACGACGAGCAGGTCTCGGCCCGCGACGAGCTCACGCACCCTGGCGAGGTTGTCCGCCTCGCGCCGGTAGTCCAGCTCGTCGACGAGCACCTTGCGGAACTCCTCGAGCAGGTCGGCGAACCCGAAGCGCCGGCCGGCGTCGGTGTGTCGGTCCAGCAGCCCGGCCAGGTCGGCGAGGACCTCCATGTCGTCGCGGATCCGCTCCCGGACACCGGGCCGCTGCACCTTGACCACGACCTCTCGCCCGTCACGCAAGCGTGCGCGGTGGACCTGCCCGATCGAGGCCGCTGCCATGGGGACCGGGTCGAACTCGGCGTACACCGACCTCAGCCTCACCTGGAGCTCGCTGCTCACGATGTCCTCGACCTGCTCGAGGCCGAACGGCTCGACGTCGTCCTGCAGCCGGGAGAGCGCCTCGACGTAGGCCGGCGAGATGAGGTCGACCCGCGAGGACATCAGCTGGCCGAGCTTCACGAACGTCGGGCCCATCGCCTCCAGGTCGGCGGCCAGGCGCTCGGCGTCGGCCTCGACGCGATCGGAGGCGGGCTCGTCCTCCAGGACCTCCGACAGGCCCGAGGAGCGGACCAGGTCCCCACGGCCGTGCCGCACGAGCAGGCCGGCGATCTGTCGGTAGCGGGTGAGATGGGCGGGGGAGAGGGAGAGCGACATGGCCGGTCCACGCTAGGCGGGCGGTGGGCTCTCCGCCTTCACCCGCAGGTGGGGATGGCCACCGGGGGATCGGGTACGCGACGGCAGGGGTGGCGGCCGGCCGCGTGCTCGACCGGATGCCGCTGACCCCCGCGGGCTGAGAACGACCGGGGCGAGCGGCGTGCCTCCACTACGGTGCCGCCCGTGCCCCGACTCAGTGACCCGCTGACCCTGCCCTCCGGACTCACACTGCCGCACCGCATCGCCAAGGCGCCGATGACCGAGAACCTCGCTGACTCCGAGCACCAGGCGACCCCGGCGCTGGAGGCGGTCTACCGCCGGTGGGCAGCCGGCGCGGCCGGGGGACTGCTGGTCACGGGCAACCTGATGGTCGACCGGCGCTACCTCGAGCGCAGCCGCAACGTCGTGGCCGACGAGCGGCTCGACGTGGCGCGGCTGGCCCGGGTCAGGCAGGCGTCGGGGGAGAGCCCGCTGATCGCCCAGCTGAGCCACCCCGGTCGCCAGACCAACCGCTTCATCACCGGGCGCCCGGTGGCGCCCAGCGCCGACGCGGGTGCGGTGCGGATGGCCGGGCTCTTCGCCAAGCCGCGTGCGCTCGAGGACGGCGAGACCGAGGCCATCGTCGCCGGCTTCGGCGCCTCGGCCCGGCGCTGCGAGGAGGCCGGCTTCGAGGGGGTGCAGGTCCACGCAGCGCACGGCTACCTGCTGGCGCAGTTCCTGTCGCCGTACGTCAACCGCCGCAGCGACCGCTGGGGCGGCGACCTCGAGGGTCGGTCCCGGGCGCTCGTCGAGGCGGTGCGCTCGGTGCGGGCGAGCACCGGCGACGGGTTCACCGTCGCGGTGAAGCTGAACTCCTCGGACTTCCGCCACGGCGGCTTCACCGAGGACGACGCCGAGCAGGTCGTGCGGATGCTGGTGGAGGAGGGCGTCGACCTCGTCGAGATCTCCGGTGGCACCTACGAGAACCCCGCCCTCTTCGGCGAGGTCGACGAGCTCGCCGAGCAGCGCGGGACCACCAGCCACAAGGAGGCCTACTTCGCCGGCTTCGCCCGCCGGGTGCGCGAGACAGCCGGTCGGGTGCCGGTGATGCTCACCGGCGGCATCCGCACCCGCGCCACGATGGAGCAGCTGCTCGACGACGGCGGCGTGGACCTGATCGGCCTCGGCCGCCCCCTGGCCATCGAGCCCGACCTCACCGCCCGGCTGCTGGCCGGCGGCGACGGGCACCCGCTGCCGCGCTACTCGCTGCCGACGGTGGCCGGGCTGGCCGGCGAGTCGGAGTGGTACGAGACGCAGATCGCCCGGATGGGGCGCGGCAAGGACCCCGACCCGGGCCTGCACGCGGCGGTCGCCGCGGCGCGCTTCGTCGGCGGTGAGATGGTGCGCGGGCTCGCGGGACGGCGTGCCCGCCGCGGCTGAGGGGGTCTCAGCGCCGGCTCAGGCGCCCGGCACGATCCGCAGGTCGCGCGCCGCGCCGTCGCCCAGCGCCGCCAAGGCCTCCTGATAAGCCGCGGAGTCGTGGCAGGCGACGGCGTCCTCGACGCTGTCGAACTCGATGACCACGCAGCGCTCCTCGCGACCTGCCTCGTACGTCGCCGCCGGGAGGCCCCGCGCCAGGAACCTGCCCCCGGCGCCGATGATGGCCGGACCGGCGAGCTCGGCGTACGCGCGGAGCTTCGCCTCGTCGGTGATCTCGAGGTAGCTGCTGACCCAGTAGGCGCTCATGGGCCCATCCTGACGGAGCCGGTCCAGGCGGGGCCGACCACCCCGGTCCGCGTCAGCGCCGCGGGGCCGGCTGCGTCGCCGCCGCCGGCACCGGGAGCAGGCCCAGCACCCCGTCGAGCACGTCGTCGAGGACGTCGGTCGTGGCGTCGGTGGTGCCGGTCAGGACACCGGTGACCGGCGACAGCGCGTCGCCCGTCACGCCGTCGACGGTGCCCACCAGGCCCCCCACGACCGGGTCCAGCAGGAGCGAGGCCAGCCCGGGGCTGCGTGACGGTGTCGTCGGGGTCGGAGGTGTCGTCGGGGTCGGGGTGCCGCTGGCGGTCGGAGCGGGGGCGGACGGTCCCGGCCCACCCGAGGGCGTGCTGCCCGGCTGCGGGGGGATCGGGTCCCCGGCGGCCACGACCGGCTGCGGGCTCGGCGCCGAGGTGGGCGACGAGGGTGCCGGCGGCGGCGTCGAGGACGAGGAACCCGCGTCGCGGGGCGAGAGGAAGGGCAGTACCGAGCCCAGCGGACCGGCGGCCACCTGGACGGCCAGCACCGCGGCCACACCGGCCGCCGCGATCGCGCCGGCGCCGGGACTCGGGTGCGCCCTCGGAGGTGGCCAGCACGTCGGCGTACCCCACGACGGTGCGGGTGGGCTGGGCCGGGTCGAGGACCACGCCGGACCAGGCCGGCCGCTCGCGGTGCAGCCACGCACCCGCACGCACGGTCCCGGCGGCGACCTCGGGGGCCACCGAGGGGTCCTCGGCCACGACGTCCTCCAGCAGGCGACCCACCAGGCCGCGGTCCGCCGGGCGCGGTGGCTCGACCTGCCAGGGGGCGGGCGACGTGGCGGGAGTGACCGAGGGGTCGGCGGGGGAGGGCATGACCTGCCCATCATGCCGTGTCCGGAGCATCCGCGTGGGAGGTTGGACCCGTGGCAGAGCGTGAGGTCCGGCTCATGGACGGTGGGCACGTCGTCCTCGTCGACGGTCGACCCCAGTCGCACGTCGACCTCGCCGACCCCACCCGGCTGGCCTTCGACTACGTACGCCGGATGGGCGACGTCGTCGACGCGCTCGGGGACCCCGGAGCCCCGATGCGTGCGATCCACGTCGGCGGGGCCGGCATGACCCTGCCCCGCTACCTCGCCGCCACGCGTCCCGGGTCACGCCAGACGGTCCTCGAGCCCGACGAGGAGCTGACCGCGCTGGTCCGTCGTGACCTCCCGCTGCCACCGCGCAGCGGGATCAAGGTGCGACCCGTCGACGGCCGCGCCGGCCTGGTCGACCTGCCGGACGGCCGCGCGGACCTCCTCGTCCTCGACGCGTACGACGACGGGCTGGTGCCGCCCGAGCTCCTGACCGCTCCCGCGCTGGCCGAGGTGGCCCGGGTGCTGGCACCGACCGGCGTGGCCCTGCTCAACGTGGTCGACCGGGCGCCGTTCCCCGTCATCCGGTCGACCGTGGCCGGGCTGCGGGCGGTGCTGCCGCACCTGGCGGCCGGGCTGGAGCCCGCGACCAGGCGGGCCCGACGCCCCGGCAACGTGCTGCTGCTGGCGGGCGCCGCGCCGGTCCCCGTGGAGGCGTGGCGGGCCCGGTCGAGCACCGGACTGTCGCCGTACCAGGTGCTGGACGGTGGGCAGGTCTCGTCCAGCTTCGGCGGGGGGACTCCCGCTCAGGAGGCGGACACGGCATGCTGGCCCGGGTGAAGACACTCAAGAGCCTGACCCATACCCTCCGCCGCCCCTCGGCCCTCCTCGGCGCCGGTGCGCTCGCGGCCTCCCTCGCCCTCACCGGGTGCAGCGGCAGCGACACCGAGGCCTACTGCGACTCCCTCGAGGGCGCCAAGTCCGACATCGACGCCCTGGAGGCGGGCGACCCCGGCGCCTTCAGCACCGCCTTCGAGGCCTTCGACGAGCTGGCCGACGAGGCCCCGAAGGAGGTCGAGGACGACTGGGCCGTCTTGCAGGACGGCGTGCAGGAGATCGAGGACGCCTTCGCCGACGCCGGCCTCGCGCTCGACGACCTGTCCGATGTCATGACCGGCGACATCCCCGAGGGCGTCGACCTCGAGAAGCTGCAGGAGCTCGGCACCACGCTCGAGGAGCTCGACAGCGAGGAGTTCAACGACGCCACCGAGGCGATCTCCGAGCACGCCGAGGAGGAGTGCGGGATCACCCTCGGCGAGGAGTGAGCACGGGCCTGGCTCAGGCCAGGTCGGGATGGGCGCGCCCCGCCACGAGCGGCAGGTCGAGGTAGGTCTGCACGCCGGGCGGGGCCGCCACCACGTAGGGGACCGAGTTCACGCAGTGCACCGCGGTCGCCACGATGCCGGGGTTGCGCAGCAGCCCCTCCTCGACGGTCTCGGGCTGCCAGCCCTTGATCGTGACGAAGGCGGGCGGGTCACCCTGCACCTCGACCTCGAAGCGCTCGCCCTCGGGCCCGAAGGTCCACGGCGGGTCGAGGTGCTCCTCGCCCATCAACCAGTTGACCGCCACCCGCACCACGCACTGCTCGCCGACCCAGGCCTCCCAGCAGAAGCGCTGGCCGGCGACGCGGCCCGGCTCGATCACCCCGATGGGCGACTCGATCGGCGCGGTGGCCACGGCCACCTCCTGGGAGGTGCGGATCTCGGCGTCGGGCGAGAAGCCCAGCACGTCCAGGCACATCCGCACCGACTGCTTGAAACCGCCGCTGAGCAGGCCGAGCATCGGCCCGCCGGACGCCTCCTCCGGTGTGCCGTCGAACATCATGATGTGGCGCACCACGTCGGGCGCGTCATAGGTGCGGATGTCGGAGAACTCCTCCCCGCGCACGTGCGTCACCGCCGAGGACAGGGCCGAGAACACCAACGGGTGCAGCTCGGTGATGCCGCCCGGGTTCAGCCCCGTGCCGTGCAGGGACACCCCCGCCTCGAGCGCCGCCGCCTCCACCACGGCCCGGTCCCGCTCGTGGGGGTAGAACCAGCCCACCGGCGTCACGACGTTCTTGCCCGAGCGCAGGATGGCCGCGACCTCCTCCGCGTCCGGCACGAGCGGGGCGTAGACCACGGCGTCGGCGTCCATCGCCAGCACGGCGTCGCGGTCGGCGCTGGCGGCCACGCCGATCTCCGCCCCGCCCAGGATCGTCCCCACGTCGACGCCGTCCTTGGCCGCCGAGTGCACCCAGCACCCGACCAGCTCGAGCTCGGGGTGCTTGAGGATCGCCTCGATCGCCGCTCGTCCCACGCCGCCGGTCGCCCACTGGATCACACGCATGCGCGGCAGCGTGGCAGAGGACGCCCGCGAGCGGTAGGGGTCGCCCGGGGTGCCCCGCTACACTTCGCTGGTCATCCGCCCTTGATCGCAAAGGACCCTGAGCTCCGCTGATGGACGGCTCCCAAAGTCGCCCGCTCTTCCCGCCCGTCGCCGCTGAGCGACCGTCCCGGGGAGAGCGCCGATGACCGCCCTGCTGCTCCTGCTGGCAGCCCTGCTCCTCGTCGTGGCCTGCGGCATCTTCGTCGCCGCCGAGTTCGCGCTCGTCACCGTCGACCGCAACAAGGTCGACCAGCTCGCCTCCGCGGGCGACGCCGGTGCCGTCGGCGTCCAGCGCGCCCTGCGCTCGCTGTCGACCCAGCTCTCCGGCGCCCAGGTCGGCATCACGCTGACCAACCTCGGCATCGGCTACCTCGCCGAGCCCGCGATCTCCTCCCTCATCGAGGACCCGCTCGGCGCCGCCGGGGTGCCCGACGGCGCGGTGACGCCGATCGCGCTGGCCCTGGGCCTGATCATCAGCACGATCCTGACCATGCTCTTCGGCGAGCTGGTGCCCAAGAACTTCGCGATCGCGCTGCCGCTGGCCACCGCCCGCGCGACCCAGCGCCCGATGCGGCTGTTCACCGCCGTGAACACCTACCCCATCCGGTTCCTCAACGGCGCCGCCAACGCGCTCGTACGCCGGCTCGGGATCGAGCCCCAGGAGGAGCTGCGCTCCGCGCGCAGCTCGACCGAGCTCGCCTCGCTGATCGCGCGCTCCGCCGACGAGGGCACCCTCGACGCGGACACCGCCGAGCTGATGGAGCGCTCGGTGGAGTTCGGCACCCGCACGGCGGGCGAGATCATGACCCCGCGGATGCGCACGCTGTCGCTGGAGCTCAACGACCGTGCGCAGGCGATCATCGACCTCACCCGCTCCAGCGGGCACTCGCGGTTCCCCGTGCTCGACGAGGAGCACAACGTCGCCGGCACGGTCCACGTCAAGCACGCCGTGGCGCTGCCGGTCCACGAGCGCTCGACCACCAAGGTCAAGCACCTGATGGCCAAGCCGATCGTCGTGCCGGACTCCCTGCGCCTCGACCCGCTGCTGCAGCTGCTGCGCGAGGACGGGTTCCAGATGGCCGTGGTCCTCGACGAGTACGGCGGCCACGCCGGCATCGTCACCCTCGAGGACGTCATCGAGGAGATCGTCGGTGACATCTCCGACGAGCACGACCGGCTCGGCTCCCGCGGCCGACAGCGCCGCGACGGCAGCTGGGTGCTCTCCGGGATGCTGCGACCCGACGAGGTCGAGGACCTGACCGGGATCGAGCTGCCCGAGGACGAGTCCTACGACACCGTCGGAGGCCTGGTGATGCGCTCGCTCGGCAAGGTGCCGGAGACCGGCGACATCGCGGAGGTGCCCGTGCCCGACCGCACCGACCCCGACGAGCCCCGCGAGCAGCTCGCGGTGCTGGCCGTGGAGCACATGGACGGCCTGCGGGTCGACCGCGTCTCGCTGCGGCTGCTCGACACCCCGACGGCAGGTGAGGAGGCATGAGCGACGCCACCGCCCTGGTCATCGCGGTCCTGCTGCTGGCCGCCAACGCGTTCTTCGTCGGCGCGGAGTTCGCCCTGGTCTCCGCCCGCCGCTCCCAGATCGAGCCGCTCGCGCAGTCCGGCTCGAGGATGGCGCGGAGCACCCTGCGGGCCATGGAGAACGTGTCGTTGATGATGGCCGGCGCCCAGCTGGGCATCACCATCTGCTCGGTCGGCCTCGGTGCCGTCGGCGAGCCGGCCGTCGCCCACCTGATCGAGCCGCTCTTCGAGCGGGCCGGGGTCACCGAGGCGCTGGTCCACCCCGTGGCGTTCGTGGTCGCCCTGGCGATCGTGGTCTGCCTGCACGTCGTCCTCGGCGAGATGGTGCCGAAGAACATCGCGATCGCGGGCCCCGACCGGGCCGCGCTCGTCCTCGGCCCGCCGATGCTGGGCGTCGTGACCGTGCTGCGGCCGATCATCGTCTCGCTCAACGCCATCGCCAACGGCACCCTGCGCCTGCTCAAGGTCGAGCCCAAGGACGAGCTGTCCTCGGCGTTCACGCGCGAGGAGGTCGCGGCCCTCGTGGAGGAGTCGCGCGGCGAGGGCCTGCTCGAGGACGACGAGTACGACCGGTTGGCCGGTGCCCTCGGTTTCACCGAGAAGACCGTCGCGGCCGTCCTGCTCGAGCCGTCGTCGCTGACCACGGTCTCGCGCGGGTCCAGCGCCGCGGACGTCGAGTCGCTGTGCGCCGCCACCGGCTACAGCCGCTTCCCGGTCGCCGGCGAGGACGGTGAGCTGGTCGGCTACCTGCACATCAAGGACGTGCTCGAGCCCGACGAGGAGCGCCGCAACCGGCCGGTCGAGGACAAGTGGGTGCGCCCGTTCGCCCCCGTGGGCCCCGACGACCTGCTGCACGACGTGCTGGAGCAGCTCCA
The DNA here is from genome assembly GCF_001627265.1 of Nocardioides sp. REDSEA-S30_B4. Classification (NCBI taxonomy): domain Bacteria; kingdom Bacillati; phylum Actinomycetota; class Actinomycetes; order Propionibacteriales; family Nocardioidaceae; genus Nocardioides; species Nocardioides sp. REDSEA-S30_B4. Next base: position 50,294 of record NZ_LUPI01000029.1, read on the forward strand.
GCGCCGGGGGGCGCACATGGCGCGGGTCGTGACCGCCGACGGCACCACCGTCGGGCTGGCCACTCTCGAGGACGTCATCGAGGAGCTGGTCGGCGAGATCCGCGACGCGGCGCACCACGACGAGCCGTCCGACGTCGTACCCCCCGTCATTGGCTAGGGTCCTGCGGGTGACCGAGCGAGCGACGGCGGGGACGGACGCAGGGGTGTGGACCCTGCCCAACCTGCTCAGCGCCATCCGGCTGGCCGGGGTCCCGGTCTTCCTCTGGCTGGTGCTCGGTCCCGAGGCCGACGCCTGGGCGCTGGGGCTGCTGGTCCTGTCGGGGGTCACCGACTGGCTCGACGGCTGGCTGGCTCGACGGCTCGGGCAGACCTCCGTCCTGGGGCAGGTCCTCGACCCGGTCGCCGACCGGCTCTACATCCTGGCCGTGGTCGTGGGCCTGGCCATGCGTGACGTCATCCCGTGGTGGCTGGCGGTGTCGCTGCCGCTGCGCGACGCACTGATGTGGCTGCTGGTGCCGCTGCTGCGCACCCGTGGGTACAGCGCGCTCCCGGTCCACTTCCTCGGGAAGGCCGCCACCTTCAACCTGCTCTACGCGTTCCCGCTGCTGCTGCTCGGCGACGGTGAGGGCACCGTGGCCGAGCTCGCCCAGGTCTTCGGCTGGGCCTTCGCCTTCTGGGGCGTCGGGCTCTACTGGTGGGCCGGGCTGCTCTACGCCTGGCAGGTCCGCAAGCTGCTGCGCACCACCGAGCGCCGCCCCCGACCCGCGCGGTCGGCAGGGACGGCCGGCACGGCGGGCCGTGGCACGCCGCACCGGACCGCGGCCATCGTCGTCGCCGCCTTCGGCGTGCTCGCGACCACCGCGGCCGTGCAGACCGCCCAGGGCGCCGACGAGGCGCAGTCGAGCCGGACGGTGCTCGTGGCCCGCGTGGTGGAGCGTCGCGAGACCGTCGAGCAGCTCCAGGACCGCATCCTCGCGCTGCGTTCGGAGGTCGAGGAGTCCGAGCAGCTGCTGCCCGCGACGCCCGCCAACCAGGTGACGGCGCAGAGCCGGCTGCGCCGGCTGCAGATCCGCACCGGGTTCATCGCCGTGCGCGGCGAAGGGGTGCGGATCACCATGAGCGACGCCCCGCCGGGTGGTGAGCTGATCCGTGACACCGACCTGCAGCTGCTCGTCAACGGGCTGTGGCAGGCGGGGGCCGAGGCGATCAGCATCAACGGTCAGCGACTCACGGTCCGCAGTGCGATCGAGAACTCCGGGTCGGTCGTCAACATCAACAGCCAGCCGCTGCGCTCGCCCTACGTCGTGAACGCGGTGGGGGACCGGCGTACCCTCCAGGCAGACCTGCTGGCCAGCGACAGCGGCATCGGGGTCGCGGACCTGGTGACACGGTTCGGGTTCGGCTTCGAGATGGTCAACGTCGAGGAGCTCGTCCTCCCGGCCGCCGCCCCCAGGACGCTGCGCCACGCCGAGCCGCTGCCCGCTGACGACGGACCCCGAGACCCCGAGGAGGGCACCCCGTGATCGCCGCCCTGGGCCTGCTGGTCGGGATCGTGCTCGGTCTCGTGCTCCAGCCCGACGTGCCGCTCTCCCTGGAGCCCTACCTCCCGATCGCCGTCGTCGCCGCGCTCGACGCCGTCTTCGGCGGCCTGCGTGCCTACCTCGACGGCATCTTCGACGACAAGGTCTTCGTCGTCTCCTTCGTCTCCAACGTCGTCATCGCCGCGGCGATCGTGTGGCTCGGCGACCAGCTCGGCGTCGGAGGCCAGCTCTCGACCGGCGTCATCGTCGTGCTCGGCATCCGCATCTTCTCCAACGTGGCCGCCATCCGGCGGCACCTGTTCCACGCGTGAGCCCGGCGCCCATGTCCGACCCGCAGCAGTCCGCCGAGCAGCCCCCGGAGATGCACGCCGTCCCGTCGGGTCCCGACGAGGACTCCGGCCGCCGGCGGCTGCGCCAAGCGCTCCTGCACCCCGGTCGCAGCCAGGTCGTGGTCGCGGTGCTGCTGGCCGTGGTCGCCTTCGCCGCGATCGTCCAGGTGCAGACCGCCGAGGACGACGACACCTACGCCGGCTACCGCGAGCAGGACCTCGTCAACGTGCTCTCCGGCCTCGCCGGCGCCTCGCGTCGCGCCCGCGCCGAGATCACGCGGCTGGAGGAGGCCCGCGACGAGCTGGTCTCCGACACCGACGCCGAGCGGGTCGCCCTGCAGCAGGCGACCAACGAGGCCGACACCCTCAGCGTCCTCGCGGGCCTGGTGCCGGTGACCGGTCCCGGCATCCGCATCACCATCACCGAGGTGACCGGACGGGTGCGCGCCGACACCATCCTCAACATGGTGCAGGGCCTGCGGATCGCCTCGGCCGAGGCGATGCAGTTCAACGGCCAGGTGCGGCTGGTCGCGCAGAGCTCGTTCACCAGCGCCGAGGGCGGGCTGGTCGTCGACGGCCAGCTGCTCAGCTCGCCGTACGTCGTCGACGTGATCGGCGACCCCAGCGCGCTCGCCGGGGCGATGTCGATCCTCGAGGGCCCGCGCGTGGACCTGGCCGAGGACGGGGCCGAGGTCGAGGTCGAGGTCCTGGCCTCGCTGGACATCGAGTCGGTCCGACCCGCCGTCGAGCCCGAGTACGCACAGCCCCAGGACGCGCAGTAGCCTGCCGACACCCGACCCCCAGGAGAGACACCTTGTACCCCGACGACCTGCAGTACACCGCGGAGCACGAGTGGGTCCGCACCCCGGGCGAGCACGAGGGCGCGGTGCGCATCGGCATCACCCACTACGCCCAGGACGCCCTCGGTGACATCGTCTACGTCTCCCTGCCCGAGGTGGGCGAGAGCGTCGAGGCCGGCAGCACCTGCGGTGAGCTGGAGTCGACCAAGTCCGTCTCCGACGTCTACGCGCCGGTCACCGGCGAGGTCGTCGCCCGCAACGAGGCGCTCGACGCCACCCCCGAGCTGGTCAACAACGACCCGTACGGCGGCGGCTGGCTCTTCGAGGTCAAGCCGGCCGGCGAGGTCGGCGACGGCCTGATGGACGCCGCGACGTACGAGGCCTCGCTCGAGGGCTGAGCCGGTCCGGTCAGCCCCTCCCGACGGCCCCTCCCGGACCTCGTCGGTTCGGAGTTGAACCACGCTGCACGGCTGATAGGTTCTCCCACGCCATCACCCTCCACCCGGGGGTGAGGGTTGGGAGCGTCAGCGACGCGAGTCCACCACCCGAGGAGACCCCGATGCCGTTCTGCACCGCCTGTGGTCGGCAGAACCCCGACGACGCCCGCTTCTGCTCGCAGTGCGGGACCCGTCTGGTGACGCCGGACGCCCCCGCGGAGCCCTCGCGCGGCGAGACCACCGCGACCATCTCCATCGGCGCCGGCGACTCGCGGGTGGAGACCTCGGACCGCCAGCTCAACCCGGTCGACGCCGCCGCCGTGGACGCCCTGCCGGTGGGCCACGCGCTCCTGGTCGTGCAGCGTGGCCCGGGCTCGGGCAACCGCTTCCTGCTCGACACCGACAAGGTCACCGCCGGTCGTCACCCCGACAGCGAGATCTTCCTCGACGACGTGACCGTCTCGCGCCGGCACGCGGTCTTCGACCGGGACGGCTCGACCTTCACGGTCTCGGACGTGGGGAGCCTCAACGGCACCTACGTCAACCGCGACCGCATCGACACCGTCCGTCTCAAGGACGGCGACGAGGTCCAGGTCGGCAAGTACCGCCTGGTCTTCTTCTCCGGCCACGAGGGCGCCTGAGTCGTGTCCACCGGCTCCGTCTCGTCCTCGGGAGCCTCCTCGGGAGCACGTCCCTCCGGCTCGGCCCGGATGAACATCGGGCAGGTGCTCGAGCAGCTGCGTCCCGACTTCCCGGGGGTCACGATCCCCAAGATCCGCTTCCTGGAGGACAAGGGCCTGATCAAGCCCGAGCGGACCCCCGCGGGCTACCGCAAGTTCTCCGCCGACGACGTGACGCGCCTGCGCTACGTCCTGCGGATGCAGCGCGACCACTACCTCCCGCTGAAGGTCATCGGCGAGCACCTCGACGCCATCGACCGCGGGATGGAGCCGCCGCCGATCGAGCCGGTGGTCCCCACGGTGCCGACCGTGGCGCTGGCGGCCGACGGGATGCCGAGTCCCGAGTCCTTCCGTCGACGTGACGACCTGCGACTCTCACGCAAGGAGCTGCTGAAGGTGGCCGAGGTCTCCGAGGAGCTGCTCGAGCAGCTCGAGCAGTTCGGCCTGGTGTCGCCGCGTCCCGGGACCGGGCACTACGACACCGACGCCCTCGTCGTCGTCCGCACCGCCCGTGAGCTCGCTGACTTCGGGATCGAGCCGCGTCACCTGCGCGCGTTCAAGGCGGCGGCCGATCGCGAGGTCGGGCTCGTGCAGCAGGTCGTGGCTCCCCTGGAGCGCGGCCGCGACGCCGCCGCCAGCGCCCGTGCCGCCGACGCCGCCTCCGAGATCGCGGCCCTGTCGGTGCGTCTGCACGCGACCCTGGTCAAGACCGGCCTGTCGCGCTGACCTGCCCGCCGCCTCTCCCCACCGGCGCGTAGGGTGGGAGACATGCGTGAGGTGGACGTCATGGGAGTCCGGGTCGAGATGCCCTCGAACCAGCCGATCGTCCTGCTGCGCGAGGTCGCGGGGGACCGCTACCTGCCGATCTGGATCGGTGCGGTCGAGGCCACGGCCATCGCGTTCGCCCAGCAGGGCGTGACCCCGCCGCGACCGCTGACCCACGACCTGCTCAAGGACGTGCTCGAGGCGACCGGCAACGCGTTGGAGGAGGTCCGCATCACCGACGTCAAGGACGGGGTGTTCTTCGCGACGCTCGTCCTGACCTCGGGCACCGAGGTCTCCGCACGTCCCTCCGACTCCATCGCCCTGGCCCTGCGCACCGGTTCGCGCATCGTGTGCTCCGAGGACGTCCTCGACGAAGCCGGCCTGGCCGTGCCCGCCGAGCAGGAGGACGAGGTCGAGAAGTTCCGCGAGTTCCTCGACCACGTCACCCCCGAGGACTTCGAGGCCCCCTCCGACTGAGGCCCTGATCCTGCCGAGCCGGCGTATCAATACGCCGGTTCGACCCACGCGCCCCGCCGAGCCGGCGTATCAATACGCCGGTTCGGCGCGAAGTCTCACTCTCAGGTTGAGGGTTCGACACGCCGCGAGAGTCTTTGACCCTGTCGGTGGCCGGGCTTACGGTGAGCCGTCTCTGTTGTAACTCCACCGTTGTGGTCCTCCCGCCCGGGAACGCCTGCGACGTCTTCCCCCTCGGAGTTACGGTGAACGGAGTAGACACCGGAGGACCCGCGTGAACGAGCACGAGCAGGAGCTGCGCGAGAGCGTCGACGCCGCACGCGCGGCCGAGGCCGCCGACGAGCAGGGACTCCTCTTCACCGACGACGTCTCACCCCTGCCCAGCGACCTCGGCTACCGCGGGCCCACGGCCTGCAACGCTGCCGGGATCACCTACCGCCAGCTCGACTACTGGGCCCGCACCGGCCTGGTCGAGCCGACGGTGCGGGGTGCGAAGGGGTCGGGCTCCCAGCGCCTCTACTCCTTCCGCGACATCCTCATCCTCAAGGTCATCAAGCGGCTGCTCGACGCCGGCATCTCGCTGCAGCAGATCCGCACCGCGGTCTCGCACCTGCGCGAGCGCGGCACCGACGACCTGACCCGCGTGACGCTGATGAGCGACGGTGCCTCGGTCTACGAGTGCACCTCCAACGACGAGGTCATCGACCTGCTCCAGGGCGGGCAGGGTGTCTTCGGCATCGCCATCGGTGGCGTGTGGCGCGAGATCGAGGGCACGCTCGCCGAGCTGCCCTCCGAGCGCACGGCCGACGAGGCCGCCGCCGAGGCCCCGGTGGTCGGCGACGAGCTCGCGGCGCGCCGCGCGGCCCGCTCCGCCGGCTGAGGTGGCGCCGGCCCTGCGCCGGCACTGGTAGATTCGCTCCCGCTGACCATCCCGCGCGGGAGAGTCTCCTCGTCTCAGGCGGGGGGCGCCGAAGGGGCAATTCCTCCCCGGAACCTCTCAGGCACCCGGACCGCGCAGGCCAGGCGACTCTGGAGCACCCCGGCACCCGCCGGTGACGTGACAGAGGGGGAGGGCCCGGACCCCGACGCCCCAGGAGCCCTACCCGCATGTCCTCCCAGCCCCACAGCAGCCCGACCGGCATCGCCATCTTCGCCGACCGACACATCGGCCCGCGGCCCCAGGACGTCGAGGCGATGCTCGCCCGGCTCGGGTTCGACTCCCTCGAGGCGCTGATGGCCGCGGCCGTCCCGGGCGGGATCCGCTCCGCGGCCGAGCTCTCGCTGCCGGAGGCGGCCACGGAGACCCAGGTCGCGCAGGAGCTGCGCGACCTCGCCGCGCGCAACCGGCCCGCCGAGCCGATGATCGGGCTGGGCTACCACGGCACCACCACGCCGCCGGTGATCCGGCGCAACGTGCTCGAGGACCCCTCCTGGTACACCGCCTACACGCCGTACCAGCCGGAGATCTCCCAGGGGCGCCTCGAGGCCCTCATCAACTTCCAGACCGTGATCGGCGACCTGACCGGACTGCCCACGGCGAACGCCTCGCTCCTCGACGAGGGCACCGCCGCCGCGGAGGCGATGACCCTGGTGCGTCGCGCCCAGCGCAAGGCGTCCGGGCCCTTCGTGGTGGACGCCGACGCGCTGCCCCAGACGATCGAGGTCGTGCGCACCCGCGCGGAGGCCATGGGCATCGACGTGGTCGTCGCGGACGTCTCCGCGGGCCTGCCGGACGAGCTCGAGCAGGTCTGCGGCGTGCTCGTGCAGTACCCCGGCGCCTCGGGTGAGGTGCGCGACCCGCGTCCGGCCATCGAGGCCGCCCACGAGCGCGGTGGCCTGGCCGTGGTGGCCTGCGACCTGCTCGCGCTGACGCTGCTGGAGTCTCCCGGCGAGCTCGGGGCCGACGTCGCGGTCGGCTCCTCCCAGCGCTTCGGCGTCCCGCTCTTCCACGGCGGGCCGCACGCCGGGTTCATGTCGGTCAAGGCCGGCCTGGAGCGCCACCTGCCCGGTCGCCTGGTGGGCGTGTCCGTCGACGCGGAGGGCCGGCCGGCCTACCGCCTGGCGCTGCAGACCCGCGAGCAGCACATCCGTCGCGACAAGGCGACCTCCAACATCTGCACCGCGCAGGTGCTGCTGGCCGTCGTCGCCGGGATGTACGCCGTCTACCACGGTCCCGAGGGCCTGCGCGGCATCGCCCGGGGTGCCCACGACCTCGCAGCGCGCGCCGCGGCGTCCCTGTCAGCGGCTGGCCTGGAGGTCCTCACGACCCGCTTCTTCGACACCGTCCGGGTCGCGGTGCCGGGTCGTGCGGACGAGGTCGTGGCCGCCGCTCGCGCCGAGGGGCTGCACCTGCTCCGGGTGGACGCCGACACCGTCGGCCTGTCCTTCTCCGAGGTGAGCACGCCCGCGACCCTGCGTGCGCTGCACACGGCCTTCGGGGTCACGCCCACCGAGGTCGAGCCGGTGGCCGCGCTGCCCGAGGAGCTCTCGCGCACCACCGACTACCTCACCCACGAGACCTTCCACGCCCACCGCAGCGAGACCCCGATGCTGCGCTACCTGCGCCGGCTCTCGGCCCGCGACTACGCGCTGGACCGCGGCATGATCCCGCTGGGCTCGTGCACGATGAAGCTCAACGCCACCACCGAGATGGAGCCGGTCTCGCTGCCGGGCTTCGCCGACCTGCACCCGTTCGTGCCGGCCGAGGACGCCGAGGGTTACCACGAGCTGGTGTCCACGCTCGAGGGCTGGCTGGCCGAGGTCACCGGCTACGACCGGGTCTCGATCCAGCCCAACGCCGGCTCCCAGGGCGAGCTCGCCGGGCTGCTCGCCATCCGCGGCTACCACCTCGGCAACGGCGACACCCAGCGCGACGTCTGCCTGATCCCCAGCTCGGCCCACGGCACCAACGCCGCCTCCGCGGTGATGGCCGGCATGCGCGTGGTGGTCGTGAAGTCCACCGACGACGGGTCGGTCGACCTCGACGACCTGCGGGCCCAGTGCGACAAGCACGCCGACACCCTGGCGGCGATCATGGTGACCTACCCCTCGACGCACGGCGCCTACGAGGAGGGGATCACCGAGCTGTGCAAGGTGGTCCATGACCACGGCGGGCAGGTCTACGTCGACGGCGCCAACCTCAACGCGCTGCTGGGCTACGCGCGGCCCGGCGAGTTCGGGGGAGACGTCTCCCACCTCAACCTGCACAAGACCTTCTGCATCCCCCACGGCGGCGGTGGCCCGGGGGTCGGCCCGGTCGCCGTGCGCGCCCACCTGGCGCCGTACCTCCCCTCGCACGGGATGCACCCGGACCCCGAGCGTCGCACCGGCATCGGCCCGATCTCGGCGGCGCCGTACGGCTCGGCGGGCATCCTGCCGATCTCGTGGGCCTACGTGCGGATGATGGGCGCCGAGGGCCTCACCAGGGCGACGGCGACCGCGGTGCTCGCGGCCAACTACGTCGCCGCGCGGCTCGACGAGCACTTCCCGGTGCTCTACCGTGGGCACAACGGGCTCGTCGCCCACGAGTGCATCATCGACGTCCGCGGGATCACCAAGGACACCGGCGTGAGCGTCGACGACGTCGCGAAGCGGCTGGTCGACTACGGCTTCCACGCCCCGACGATGTCGTTCCCGGTCGCCGGGACGCTCATGGTCGAGCCCACCGAGTCCGAGGACCTCGGCGAGATCGACCGGTTCTGCGACGCGATGATCGCGATCAAGGGCGAGATCGACCGCGTGGCCGCGGGGGAGTGGACTGCGGAGGACTCGCCGCTGCGACGGGCCCCCCACACCTCCCGCGCCCTGGTGGGCGACTGGGACCGCCCCTACTCCCGAGAACTGGCGGTCTTCCCGACCGGCATCGACCCCGACAAGTACTGGCCGCCGGTCGCCCGCATCGACCAGGCCTACGGCGACCGCAACCTGGTCTGCGCCTGCCCGCCGCTCGACGCGTTCGCCGAGTGAGGGGCTGACGCAGCACCGAGTCGTCACCGGACGTCGGGCGTCACTCGATGTCGGTCTTGGTCACCGTGAGGTCGAAGCGGAAGGCGTTGCTGCAGTCGAGCACGGCGTTGCGCTTCCTCCACGTGAGGACCAGGTCCGCCGCGAGCGGCTTGTGCACGCCGTCGACCACGACGTGCTGGCCGGCGTCGTCGAACTCGTCGTGGACCTCGACCGGGTCCCCGTCGCGGACGACGGTGCCGGCCAGGACGACCTTGCGGCCGCCGAGCGTGCCTTCCTGCTGCAGCTCGCCCCGTCGGACGATGCGGCCGTCGGGCTGGGAGATCCAGAAGTCCTCCTGGTCCTCGGCGCCGATCGCGACCAGGACCTCGTTGCCGTAGGTGCGGTGCTCGTAGACCGACACCGTCACCGGCCGGGTCCGCCACGTGCCGGCGCACTCGACGAGCACTCCCTTCTCGCGCTCGGTGGTGGTCTCGGCGTGGGCCGGAGCCGCGGCGGCGGCCAGGGGGAGGCCGGTCGCGATCGCGAGGGTGACCAGAGCGGTGGTGCTTCGCATGGTGGTTCGTCTCCTGTGTGGTGGTTGTCAGCAGGAGTACGCCGCACCGCCTGATCGGGTTGCATCGGGTGCGATAGGAATGTGCGGGTGAGCGACCACCACGAGATCGAGCGCACCTTCACGGTCGACAGCCGTACGACGATGCCCGACCTCGCCGGGGTGGGGGCCGTGGCCTCGGTCGGCCCTCCGGACGTCGTCGACCTCGAGGCGGCCTACCTCGACACCGCCGACCTGGCGCTGGTCCGTGCGGGCATCACGCTGCGACGACGCTCCGGCGGTGGCGACGAGGGCTGGCACCTGAAGCTGCCGGTCGGCGCGGGACGGGACGAGGTGCACCAGCCGCTGGGTGAGCCCGAGGAGCCGGCCCCGGACGCCCTGCGGGACCTGGTGCGCGCCTACACCGGTGGTCAGGACCTGGGCGTGGTCGCGACGATCAGCACGCGTCGCACCACCACCGCGCTGCTGGGCGACGACGGTGCGGTGCTCGCGGAGGTCTGCGACGACGAGGTGACCGGTCGGCTGCCCGACGGCCCGACCATGAGCTGGCGCGAGTGGGAGGTCGAGCTGGTCGATGGCGACGTCGACCTGCTGGACCTGATCACCGACGAGCTGGCCGAGGAGGGCGTGGTCCCCGCGCGCACCCAGCGCAAGATCGAGGCGGTGCTCGGTGACCGGCTCCACGAACCCGCCCGACCCCGGCACCCCCTGATCGCGTACCTCGCCGACCAGGTCGACGACCTCCGCACGCAGGACGTGGCCGTCCGGCGCGGCGATCTCCGGGGGGTCCACCAGGCCCGCGTCGCCTGCCGCCGGATGCGAGCCGCACTGGCGGCCTACCGGCCGCTGGTCGAGACGGAGGCGACCGAGCCGGTGCGCGAGGAGCTGCGCTGGCTGGGCCATGCGCTGAGCGACACCCGCGATGCCGTGGTCGCGCGGGAGCTGCTGATGACCGCGCTCGACGCGGAGGACCCGGCGCTGGTGCACGGGCCGGTCCGCGAGCGGATCGACTCCACCTACGAGCACCGGACCCGGGCGGGGATCGCCGCGGCCGTGCAGGTGCTCGACGGCGAGCGGTACGCCGCACTGCTGGAGGAGCTCCGTGCGCTGGTGGAGGAGCCTCCCCTCCGGCTGGAGGAGGCGCCGTCGGAGAAGGCGATGGAGGCCGCCTGGCACGAGGTGCGCAAGGCCGCCAAGCGCCTGCGGTACGCCGCGGAGGTGGCGCGGCCTGGTCTCGGCAAGCCGGCCAAGCAACTGGCCGAGCGGGCCAAGGAGGCCACCCAGGTGCTCGGTGAGCGCCAGGACACCGTGGTTGCTCGCGAGCACCTGCTGGCGCTGGCCGACGACGCCGGCACCGCGGGCGAGCCGACGTTCACCTACGGCCTCCTGCACGCACGGCAGGAGGCCCTGCAGGTCGAGCTCGCCTACCGTGCCTGGGAGACGCTGGACATGTTGAAGTCCGGCACCCGGATCGCCGGGGTCGCGGTGCGACTGAAGTAGTCGTCGCCCCACTCCCGGCTGAAGCTGGGCACCGTCGCCGAGGCGTGGGTGAAGCGGCGCAGCAGGTCGACCGGGCTCTCGTTCCAGCGGAAGTTGTTGACCAACCCGGCGATCTCCCCGTCCTCGACGAGGTAGACGCCGTCGCGCGTGAGGCCGGTCAGCAGCAGCGACTGCGGGTCGACCTCGCGGATGTACCACAGGCAGGTGACCAGCAGCCCGCGCTCGGCGCCGCGGACGAGGTCCATCACGTCCCCGGAACCGCCGTCGATCTCGAGCACCAGGTTGTCGACGTACGGCGTGACGGGCCGGCCGGTCATCGCGGCCGTCTGCCGGGTCTGCACCAGCGAGGCGAGCTCTCCGTCGTGGATCCAGTCGGTGCTGCCCAGGGCGAGCCCGTTGTCGAAGACCGAGTGGTCGTCGTCGGAGGACCCGGTGACGGCGAACGGCGAGCACTCCAGGCCCGGGTGGGCCGGGTCGGAGAACAGGCGCACCCCCGGAGCGGCGAGGCGGTCGCCGATGCGGGTGCCGCCGCCGCGGCGGGAGTAGACCGACTGGCCCTCGTGGGCGGCGCGCGCGCCGGCGTACCAGTAGGCGTCGATCATCAGGTCGGCCACCGCGCTGGGCGGCAGGATCGTGTCGTAGCGCCCGGCCGGCAGGTCGACGCGACGCTCGCCCCAGGCGAGCCGCTGCTCGAGCTCGGCCTCCATGGCCAGCGCGTCGACGTCGGTGAAGTCGCGGGTGGCGCCGCCGACCCAGGCCGACTGGGTCAGGGCGGCGTCCTTGCCGGTGCAGCCGTAGTGGCCGGTCGGCTGGACGTGGCGCAGACGCAGCCCGGTCGTGGAGCCGAGGTAGGTGGTCGTCACCTCGTGGCTGACGAAGCCGTAGAGCACCCGGTCGGCGGCCGATGACCGAGCGAAGGCCTCACCGAGCGCGGGTGCGAAGACGTCGTAGACGTGGATGTCGGTGGGGACCGGCGGGTCGTCCCAGTCCGGGCTCACGCGGTCGCGGACCAGCTCGGCGGCGTCCTCGGCGGGGGAGGCAGCACGGGCGGCCTCGTCGGCGGCGCGGACGAGGTCGGTGACCTGGGCCTGGGATGCGGCGCTGCCGGAGACCGTGCCGACCTGCACGCCTCCGGTGCCGCGGACGAAGGAGACCACCGAGACGTCCATGCCGTGCATCACGCCGTTGGTGGTGAGCGTGTTGTTGGCCCAGCGCAGGTTGGCGCCGGTCGAGTCACGCACCACGACCATGCAGTCGTCGGAGACGCTGGCGTGCAGGCCCTGCTCGACCAGGCTCTGCGGGGTGACCTGATGGGTGCTCACTGGCCGCCCTCCTGCGTGGTGTTGAGGATGTTGACGCCGCGGAAGAGCGCGGTGGGGCAGCCATGGCTGACGGCCGCGACCTGGCCGGGCTGCGCCTTGCCGCAGTTGAACGCACCGCCGAGGACCCAGGTCTCGGGGCCGCCGACGGCCTCCATCGAGCCCCAGAAGTCGGTGGTCGTCGCCTGGTAGGCGACGTCGCGCACCTGACCGGTCAGCTCGCCGTCACGGATGGCGTAGAACCGCTGGCCGGTGAACTGGAAGTTGAAGCGCTGCATGTCGATGGACCACGACTTGTCGCCCACGACGTAGAGACCACGCTCGACCCGGCCGATGAGCTCCTCGGTGCTGGGGCCGTCGGGCGCCGGCTGCAGCGAGACGTTGGCCATCCGCTGGATCGGGATGTGGCCCGGCGAGTCGGCGTAGGCGCAGCCGTTGGACCGACCCTGCGGGTGGTCGGGGCCGGCGAGCTCGGGCTTCATCGCGCCCATGGGACGGTCGAGCTGGTAGCCGACGAGGACCCCGTCGCGAACGATGTCCCAGGACTGGGTCTCCACGCCCTCGTCGTCGTAGCCCACCGTGGCCAGGCCGTGCTCGATGGTGCGGTCGCCGGTGACGTTCATGACCGGGCTGCCGTACTGGAGCGAGCCGAGCTTGTCGTAGGTCGCGAAGGAGGTGCCGGCGTAGTTGGCCTCGTAGCCGAGCGCGCGGTCGAGCTCGGTGGCGTGCCCGATCGACTCGTGGATGGTGAGCCACAGGTTGGAGGGGTGGATGACCAGGTCGTAGGAGCCGGGCTCGACGCCGGGCGCCTTGAGCTTCTCGGCGAGCAGCTCGGGGACCTCGTCGATCTCGGCGTCCCAGTCCCAGGCGCCCTGGGCGACGCTGCCGGCGACGTACTCCCAGCCGCGGCCGACCGGCGGGGCGATCGAGGCCATCGAGTCGAAGGTGTCGGCGCCGGTGCCCATCGCCTCGAAGCCCGGCTGCATCCGCACGCGCTGCTGCGTGGTGGAGGTGCCCGCGGTGTCGACGTAGTACTTGTTCTCCTGGACGGCCATCACGAAGGCGGTGGCGTGGTCGACCGCCGCACCGGTGCGCAGCCGTCGGGTCCAGTCGGTCAGCACCGCGGCCTTGTCGGCGGTCGCGACCTCGAGCGGGTTCACGTCGTACGCCGAGACCCATGTGACGTCGGCGTGCACGGGCTCGGGGGCGATCTCGACCGGCGTGGTCGTCATGGTCGCGGCGACCTCGGCCACGGCGACCGCCGTCTCGGCGACCCGGCGGGCCTCGTCGACGGTGAGCACGACGCCGGAGGCGAAGCCCCAGGCGCCGCGGTGGATGACGCGGACCGCGAAGCCGAGGTCCTCGACGTCGGAGGCGGACTGGAGGATCTCGTCACGGGCGCGCAGGTGCTGGTAGCGCACGCGCTCGAAGCGGAAGTCGGCATGGGTGGCGCCCAGCTCCGTGGCCCGGGCGAGGGCGACCTCGCCGAGGCTGCGGAAGGGGAGCGCGAGGAAGGTCGGATCGACCTCGGGTCGGCTCATGGCCGCAACCTACACGCCGCGCGAGAGCCGGACGCTCGACCCGCTGCGGCCCTTGGTGACGTGCAGCTGCACGGGGATCCGGTCGCGCATCTCGGTGACGTGGCTGACCACGCCGACGACCCGCCCGCCCTCGCGCAGCGAGTCGAGGGTGTCCATCACGTCCTCGAGGGTGTCGGGGTCCAGGGACCCGAACCCCTCGTCGACGAAGAGCGTGTCCAGCTCGGTGCCGCCGGCCTCCTGCGCGATCACGTCCGCGAGCCCGAGGGCCAGCGCGAGGGACACCACGAAGGTCTCGCCCCCGGACAACGTGACCGGGTCGCGGCTCTCCCCGGACCAGTCGTCGCGCACCAGCAGGCTCAGGCCGCCCCGGGTCTCGCCGGCGCCGCGGCGACCGGTGTGCTCGAGGGAGTAGCGCTGGTCGCTCATCCGTGCGAGGCGCTCGTTGGCAGCGGCGACGACCTGCGACAGGCGCCAGGCCAGGACGTAGGCCGAGAGCCGCATCTGCAGCGGGTTGTCGGCCGACCGGCCGTCGACGAAGGCGGAGACCGAGGTGGCCAGGCGCAGCTGCTCCTGGACCGGTGCCCACGTCTCCAGTGCGCCGGTCAGCTCGACGACCAGGGCGTCGAGGCGCTCGGCCCGCACCCGTGACGTGGTTGCCCCGGTCAGGGCCGTGGCGAGCCCGGCATGGGCGGCTGCGTGCCGGGCAGCCAGGACCTCGAGGTCGGGCAGGGCGTGCTCCTCGCCCGGGTCGGGGGCGTCGGCGAGCACCTCGGTGACGGCGGCCAGCCGGGCCCGGTGTGCCTCGACGGCCGTGGAGAGGCGCTCCTGCTCCGCGGCGGGCAGGGCGGCGGCGAGTGCGCTGCCGAGCTCGGCGAACCCGGCCTCGGTCACGGCCTCCTCGCACCGCGACAGTGCCTGCGTGGCCGACTCCTCCGCGATCGCCTGCTCGCGGGTCAGGTCGCGCAGCTGACGCACGACGCCGAGCCGGCGGTCGAGGGCGCGCTCGAGAGCAGCCAGGTCGGGGCGTCCGTCGAGCGGGAGCTCGGGCTCCGCGGGGTCGAGGCCGGCCGGATCGCCGCCGGCCAGCGCGACCCGGGCGAGCGAGCCGGCGGCGGC
>NZ_LUPI01000003.1:0-5454 GCF_001627265.1 Nocardioides sp. REDSEA-S30_B4
GGCTTCCACACCCCAGCAGAGGTCTTCGCTAAGTTGCTCGCCGAAGACCAAGCCAAAGGTGTTGCGACCACCCCTTGAATCCGCCGTCGCTCGCGCACGGCCGAGAGGTCGCTCGCGCACGGCCGAGAGGTCGCTCGCGCACGCGCCGTCCAACGTCACCGGGCCGAAATGCCAGCGACACCGGACGCTCCTAGCGTGATGGCGTAGGTCTCGGGTGATCGCGCGTCCGCGCATGGCTGAGGGAGTGCCCCCATGACGTCCAATCCGGTCCGGTTGCAGGCCATCACGTCGGTGGAGGCCTTCGTGCCGCCGCCCGTCACGTTCGACCCCGGCGAGGAGCCGGGGGAGATCTTCGGCGAGAACGTCTTCAGCCTCACCGTGATGCAGAAGCGGCTGCCGAAGTCGGTCTACAGATCGGTGCTGACGACGATCGAGAAGTCCGCGCCGCTCGACCCGGCCGTCGCAGACGCCGTGGCCTCGGCGATGAAGGACTGGGCGCTGGAGAAGGGCGCTACCCACTACGCGCACGTGTTCTACCCGCTGACCGGCCTGACCGCCGAGAAGCACGACAGCTTCCTGGACCCGGTCGGTGACGGCACCGCGCTGGCGTCGTTCTCGGGAAAGACGCTGGTCCAGGGTGAGCCCGACGCGAGCTCGTTCCCCAACGGCGGGCTGCGCAACACCTTCGAGGCGCGCGGGTACACCGGCTGGGACGTGATGAGCCCGGCGTACGTCCTGGAGAACCCCAACGGCAACACGCTGTGCATTCCCACGGTCTTCATCTCGATGACCGGCGAGGCGCTGGACCACAAGACGCCGGTGCTGCGCAGCCAGCAGGCCATGTCGGCGCAGGCCAAGCGGGTGCTGTCCCTCTTCGGGCACGAGGAGCCGGAGAACGTCGTCGCGTTCTGCGGCCCCGAGCAGGAGTACTTCCTGGTCGACAGCCACTTCTTCCACGCCCGACCCGACCTGCTCAACGCCGGTCGCACGCTGTTCGGGGCCAAGCCGCCCAAGGGCCAGGAGTTCGACGACCACTACTTCGGGGCGATCCCCGAGCGGGTGCTCGGCTTCATGATGGACACCGAGCGGGAGCTCTTCAAGCTCGGCATCCCGGCCAAGACCCGGCACAACGAGGTCGCGCCCGGGCAGTTCGAGGTGGCGCCGATGTTCGAGCGGGCCAACGAGGCCTCCGACCACCAGCAGCTGACCATGACGACCTTCCGGGCGGTGGCCAAGAAGCACGGCATGGAGTGCCTGTTCCACGAGAAGCCCTTCGCGGGCGTCAACGGCTCGGGTAAGCACGTGAACTTCTCCATCGGCAACAGCGAGCAGGGCAACCTGCTGCTGCCCGGGGACACCCCGCACGAGAACGCGCAGTTCCTCGTCTTCTGCGCCGCGGTGATCCGCGCCGTGCACCTGTACGGCGGTCTCCTGCGCGTCTCCGTGGCCTCGGCGTCCAACGACCACCGCCTCGGCGCCAACGAGGCCCCGCCCGCGATCATCTCGATCTTCCTCGGCGACCAGCTCGCCGACGTCTTCGACCAGATCGCGAAGGGCGGCGCCACCCGCTCGAAGGAGAAGGGGACGCTCATGATCGGCGTCGACACCCTCCCCGACCTGAGCAAGGACCCGGGCGACCGCAACCGCACCAGCCCGTTCGCCTTCACCGGCAACCGCTTCGAGTTCCGCGCGCCGGGCTCGCTGCAGACCGTGGCCGGCCCGATGGTCATCCTCAACACGATCATGGCCGAGGCGCTCGACCACTGCGCGACCGTGCTCGAGGCCGCCGTGGCCGACGGCACCGACTTCGACGAGGCCGTGCAGCAGCTGCTCACCTCGATCATCTCCGACCACGGCGCGGTCATCTTCAACGGCAACGGCTACTCCGAGGAGTGGCAGGTCGAGGCCGAGCAGCGGGGCCTGAAGAACCTCCGCACCACCGTCGACGCGCTGCCCGAGCTCGTCACCTCCGAGGCCCTGGAGCTGTTCGAGAAGTACGGCGTCTTCAACGAGCGCGAGATGCACAGTCGCTACGAGGTCGGCATCGAGCAGTACGTGATGACCGTCGGGGTCGAGGCCAACCTGACGCTGGAGATCGGCTCGACCACCGTGCTGCCGGCCGCGATCCGCTACCAGACCGAGCTGGCCTCCAACGTCGCGGCGCTGAAGGCGGCCGGGGTCGAGGCCGACACCTCCACGCTGGAGGCCGTCACCGCACCGATCACCGCGCTCCGTGCCGGGCTCGCGGCGCTGTCGTCGGCCATCGAGGGCGCCCACGAGCACGAGGGCATCGAGGAGGCGGCGTACTGCCGTGACACGGTGCTCCCGGCGATGGCCGCGGTCCGCGAGGCCGCCGACGAGCTCGAGGGCCTCGTCGCCGACGACCTGTGGCCGCTGCCGACCTACCAGGAGATGCTCTACATCCTCTGAATCCGCGCGGGTGCCTTGACCGGGGACGACCCGGTCAGGGCATCCCGCAGGGTCTCGCGGGCGGCGGCGTACCGGCTGCGTGCGGTGGAGGGGTTGAGGCCGAGCAGCTCTGCGGCCTCGGCGACGGCGAAGCCGTCCCAGTGGATCAGCATGACCAGCTCGCGATGGGCGTCCGGCAGCCGCCGGACCGCGTCGCGTACGGCGTGCTGCTCGGCCTCGTCCGGTCCGTCGATGACCGGCGCCGTGCTCAGGTGCTCGCGGAGCCGGTCGGTCAGCGCTCCGCGGCGACGGCGCGAACGACGGTGGTTGGCCAGCACATGGCCTGCGATCGTGAAGAGCCACATCCGCTGGCGGACCGCGTCCTCGGGCACCGACTCGTGCCGACGCCAGGCCTGCAGCATCGTCTCGCCGAGCAGGTCGGCTGCGTCCTCGCGCACGTCGACGCGACGCTCGAAGTAGCCGAGGAGGTCGCTGGACGTGGCGTGCAGTGCGGCGCGCATCCTGGCCCGGGCGTCCGGCGTCACAGCCGGCACCCGTTGCCGGTCGTGACCGTCACAGCGCGCAGGTCGTGACCCTGCGCCGCCAGCGCCGAGCGCATGCGCTCCACGACCGCGTGCTGCACCGCCGTGACCTCGAGGTCGTCGCCGGTCAGCGCCGGCTGCCGCTCGGAGGGGTCCTCCTGCTCCGACCGGACCCGCTCCTCGGCCGACTGCCAGTCGCTGATGGCGTCCTCGCGGTCGATCGCGTCGTAGTCGAGGTCCGCGAGGAACGCGCGCGCCGCGGCGAGGGTGGCCGCCTGCTCGGCGTCGCTGAAGGCCGGGGCCGACGGCTCGCCGTACCCGGGGGAGAGCGCCTGGACGGCGACATCGACCTCGCAGGTCTGCCCGGACCCGGTGGTGAGCAGCCCCCAGCCTGGCAGGACACCGGCGGCCGTCGCGACGGTCCCGAGACCGAGGACACCCAGGGCGACGCCCCCGACCAGCGTCATCCGCGCCCGACGCCGGGGCCGACGAGCGTCCTCGCTGGCCACCACCAGACCCCGCAGCTCCTCGTGGAGCTCCGGGGTCCGTCGGGCGACCGGGGGACCGGACTGGTCGAGCAGGTGGTCGAGATCCATCGTGGGCTCCTCGTGTCGGGGACGGTGTCACCCCGTACATGTCCGGCAGAGCCGGAGACGTCCACGATGGGTCAGCGACGGTCGAGGGGCCGTCGGTCGGGTCGCGCCGTACGGATCAGACGACGCGGGTCTTCGGAGCTGTCTTCTCGGTCATGCCCGGGTCGTCGATGACGGCGTCGCCGAGAACGTCGTCGATCGCCTTCATCAGGTCGGCGTCGAGCTTCTTGCCGGCGGCGGCGACGTTGTCCTCGACCTGCTCGGGGCGCGAGGCGCCGACCAGGGCGGAGGCGACGTTGGGGTTCTGCAGGACCCACGCGACGGCGAGCTGGGCCATGGTCAGGCCGGCCTCGTCGGCCAGCGGACGGAGCTTCTGGACCCGGGTGAGCAGGTCGTCGTCCATCCAGCGCTTGATCATGTCGGCGCCGCCCTTGTCGTCGGTGGCGCGCGAGCCGGCCGGGGGAGCCTGGCCGGGCTGGTACTTGCCGGTGAGCACGCCCTGCGCGATCGGGCTCCACACGATCTGGGAGATGCCGAGCTCCTCGCACGCGGGCACGACCTCGCCCTCGATGACCCGCCACAGCATGGAGTACTGCGGCTGGCTGCTGATCAGCTGGATGCCGAGGTCCTTCGCGAGCGCGTGGCCTGCGCGGATCTGGTCGGCGGTCCACTCCGAGACGCCGATGTAGAGCGCCTTGCCCTGCCGCACGACGTCGGCGAAGGCCTGCATCGTCTCCTCCAGCGGCGTCTCGGTGTCGTAGCGGTGCGCCTGGTAGAGGTCGACGTAGTCGGTCTGGAGCCGGGTCAGCGAGCCGTTGATCGACTCCATGATGTGCTTGCGCGACAGCCCGGTGTCGTTCTTCCCGCCCGGACCGGTCGGCCAGTAGACCTTGGTGAAGATCTCCAGCGACTCACGACGCTCGCCCTTCAGTGCCTCACCGAGCACCGTCTCTGCCTTGGTGTTGGCGTAGACGTCAGCGGTGTCGAAGGTGCTGATGCCCGCATCGAGCGCGGCGCGCACGCACGCGGTGGCCGCGTCGTTCTCGACCTGCGAGCCGTGGGTGAGCCAGTTGCCGTAGGTGATCTCCGAGATCTTCAGACCACTGTTGCCGAGGTAGCGGAACTCCATGCCCACAACCTATGCGGTGGATGGTCGTGGTGGGAGGGGCGGCGCTGCTCTCAGTGCCACCACCGGAACGTCAGGTTGGGACGGGGGCCGACGGGCTCGTCGGTCGCCGGTACGGCGTGCTGCCAGGCGCTCTGCGACTCCCCGTGCATCACCACGAGGCTGCCGTGCGTGAGCGGGAGGCGCACCTCGCGCCCGCTCGCGAGGTGGCGCATCGCGAAGGTCCGGGTGCTGCCCAGGGACAGGGAGGCGATGGTGGGCTCGGGACACAGGGCCGACTCGTCGTCGCCGTGCCATCCGATGCAGTCCCGCCCGTCGCGGTAGAGGTTGAGCAGCACCGAGTTGTAGCGCGCGTCGGTGCGGTGAGATGGGTCGAGGTCTTTCGAAGATGGCGGTTCCTACGCCAGCCACCTGAAGGACCTCGACGTGATCGACGCTACCCCGCCGGCCGGCTTCGGCCGCCCTGTCCTGACCGCCTTCGCGTCTCATCCCCATCGACCCTGATCGAGTCTGCTGACCCCCCCCGACGAGAACTCAGCGACATCACGGCCACCCAATCCCGACCGTCCGGGAAGCCGGGACACGTCACATGGCCTGTGCTGTGGGCGTGTCGAGTGGGTCGTCCAGGGGCGACGCAGGAGCGTCGACGCGACGTGCTGAGAGGTGGTTCCAGTCGAGCACTAGGTGTACTGACCACGGACGTTAGGTACGGCGTGCCTGCTGGACGATGACGAAGACCTCCGGGTGAGGTGTGAAGCGACCAAGCATCCACTCGCTCACGAAC
>NZ_LUPI01000030.1:0-52706 GCF_001627265.1 Nocardioides sp. REDSEA-S30_B4
CCAGCTCACCCCCACCACCTGGCTCTGGACCAGCCCCCACGACCTCCGCTACCTCGTCCACCCCGACGGCACCACCACGCTCTGACTGCGCGCTGCATCGGCCTCACAAACCCCTGGACGCTGAGCCGTCCGGTCGCCAGGGTCGTCCCATGACCCTGCGCATCCAGTGCCTGACCATCGACTGCCACGACCTCGACCTGGTCGCGACCTTCTGGGCGGAGGCGCTCGGCTGGCGGCGCACCTTCGCGGGCGACGTCGAGATCTGCCTCGAGCCGCCGCAGGGTGAGCTGGGCGACGGTCTGTTGCCCGACCTGCTGTTCATCAAGGTGCCCGACGACAAGACGGTGAAGAACCGCGTCCACCTCGACCTGCGCCCCGGCGTCGGCGACACCCAGGAGGCCGAGGTGGCGCGCCTGGAGTCGCTTGGGGCGACCAAGGCCGACATCGGTCAGAGCGAGACGCGGTGGACGGTGATGGCGGATCCCGAGGGCAACGAGTTCTGCGTGCTGTGGCCGCTGAAACCCGAGCAGCAGGCCGAGGTCGACGCCAGCATCAGCGCTTGGCGGACCTGAACGTCACGTGGGTCCGGAACCCCAGTCGGTCGTAGACCGCGAGGGCTGGCGCGTTGTCGACGTACACCCCGAGCGTGGCGGTCCCGGAGACGGCGAGCGCCCGACGCGTCAGGGCGGCGGAGACGGCGGTGCCGAGCCCCCGCCCGGCGGCCGTGGGGTGCGTGGTGACCGAGCGCAGGTGCCCGGCGCCCGAGGGGTCGCGGTAGAGCGCGCCGACCGCGAGCAGCCCGTCGTCCCCCGGGATCCCGAGCCAGCACTCCACCCCGCGGGAGCCGGGGCGCGCGAACGAACCCGGGTTGGCGACGTCCAGCAGCCCGTCGATGGGCCCCGCCTCGGTGACCTCGACGACCGTCGGCTCCAGCGGGTGCGGGGGAGGGGCCTGGTGGGTGAGCATCCAGTGCCAGTGGCCCGAGACCGGCAGCCGCCAGGCCTCCGGCAGCTCGTCGTACGCCGCTGCCTCGACGCTCACGCGCCCCGGCTCGTCGATCAGGTCGACCGCCTGGGCCGCGAGCCGGGCCAGGTCGTCGGTGGGGCCGAGGCACCACAAGGAGGGTGATCCGTCCGAGGGGCCGGTGCGGTTCCGGTTGCCGTCGACGACCAGCGCGTCCCCGAGCGCGAGCACGCGAGGCGTGTCGGTGGGGTCGATCTGGTGCCGCACGAACGGGTGCGCGGACGTCGCGACCAGCCGATGAGGATCGATCTCGCGCAGCCCCTCCACGGGCCCATCCTCACCGGTGGCACGATGAACCCGTGAGTGAGCCCCTCGTCCTCGGCATCGAGACCTCCTGCGACGAGACCGGCGTCGGCATCGTCCGGGGCCACACCCTGCTGGCAGACGCGGTCGCGAGCAGCGTCGACGAGCACGCCCGCTTCGGGGGCGTCGTGCCGGAGGTCGCCAGCCGGGCACACCTCGAGGCGATGGTCCCCACCATCGAGCGTGCCTGCGAGACCGCCGGCATCGCGCTCCACGACGTCGACGCCGTCGCCGTCACCAACGGGCCCGGCCTGGCCGGCGCCCTGCTGGTCGGGGTCGCCGCGGCCAAGGCGCTCGCGCTGGGCCTGGGCAAGCCGATCTACGGCGTCAACCACCTCGCCTCCCACGTGGCCGTCGACCAGCTCGAGCACGGCCCGCTGCCCGAGCCGTGCGTGGCGATGCTCGTCTCCGGCGGCCACTCCAGCCTGCTGCGCGTCTCCGACGTGACCGGCCAGGACGGCGGGGTCGACCCGATGGGCCAGACCATCGACGACGCGGCCGGTGAGGCCTTCGACAAGGTCGCCCGGCTGCTCGGCCTGCCGTTCCCCGGCGGCCCCTACATCGACAAGGCCGCCCGCGAGGGCGACAGCGTCTTCATCGACTTCCCGCGCGGGCTCACCAGCCGCCGTGACCTCGAGCGGCACCGCTTCGACTTCTCCTTCTCCGGCCTCAAGACCGCCGTGGCCCGCTGGGTCGAGGCCAAGGAGCGCGCCGGCGAGCCGGTCCCGGTCAAGGACGTCGCCGCGTCCTTCCAGGAGGCCGTCTGCGACGTGCTGGTGCGCAAGGCCCTCGACGCTGCGTCCAGCGAGGGCATCGAGGACCTCCTCATCGGCGGCGGCGTCGCGGCCAACTCCCGGCTGCGGTTCCTCGCCGAGGAGCGCGCCGAGAAGCTCGGCATCCGCGTCCGCGTCCCGCGCCCCGGCCTGTGCACCGACAACGGCGCGATGGTCGCCGCGCTCGGAGCGGAGATGGTCGCGCGGGGACGTACCCCGTCCTCGCTCGACCTCCCCGCCGACTCCAGCCTCCCGGTCACCGAGGTGCTGGCGGGCTGAGCCGCTAGCCGCCGAGCCGGATGATGCCCTCGGGGTCACCGGGGGTGCCCGGCACGCTCTCGACCACCTCCGGCTCGCCCCCGTCCACCGGGACGCGCAGCAGCAGGTTCTCCCCGGCGTTGGTCTGCATCGAGACCAGGAAGGACTCGTCGTCGTTCCAGCGCTCGTCGAAGACGGTGCCGGCCTCGAACCCGCGCACCACCTCACCGTCCCGGGCGTCACGGACCTCGGCGAACGAGTGGCCGAACCCGTCGAGGTAGGCGTCGGCGCCCAGCACGCTCCGGCTGTCGGGCGAGAAGCGGAAGGAGCCGGCGTCGCAGGTGCTCCACAGCTCGGTCCCGGTGGCCAGCTCCAGCACCGCGCTGCAGTACTCGAACGTCATCTCATCGGCACTCACGAGCCCGGAGACCAGAGCGCCGTCGGGCGACACGTCGGTGATCGAGAGCAGGCCGAGTCGCTCGAGGGGCTCGGTCGTCCCGTCGAGGGAGACCACGAGGTCGCTCGACCCGTCGGGCGAGCCGTCGTAGACCTCGACGAGCATCCGGCAGGACGTCGTCGTGCAGCCCGGAAGGATCTCGCGCGGGCTCGGAGCCGCCCGTCCCTCGAGGACGACGGGCAGGACGAACGGTTCGTCGGACCCCGGCACCAGGATGCGTGGCCGACGGTCCTCATCGATCCACCCCACCGCAGAGCCAGCGTCGTCGCGGACCAGCCCGCCGTCGGTCGCGGGGTGGGTGGACAGCACCGATCCGGACGAGTCGACGACCAGGACCTGGAACTCCCTGCCGGCACCCTCGGGGTAGGCGCCGAGGACCCACTGGTCGCCGGCCATCCGCAGCAGGTACGACACCTCGCCGTCGACGGGCAGCTCGAACGCGGTGCCGTCCGCGGTCCTGACCTCGCCGTCGACGATCCACGCCGCCGACGGGCCGGAGGGCACCGGGTTGGCGGTGTCGCTGACGGTGGGGGCGTCGACCGGGGGCATGGTGTCCTCGGAGGTGCTGCCGCCCACGAGCAGTGCGATCGGCACGACGGCCGCGGCGACCACACCGGCACCGGCCGCGGCGGCGAGGGACGCGCGACGGCGCCGGATGCCGCGGGCGCGACCGCGGACGTCGTCGAGGGTCAGCGTCGGCGTACCCGCTCCGACGGCCTGGATGCGGAGGGCCTCCTCGAAGGCCTGCTGCTCGTTCATCGCTCCTCCTCCCGGGAGCCGGGGGCCAGGTGGCCCGGGGTGCGGTCACGCAGCAGGCCCATCGCCCTGCTGCCCTGGGACTTCACGGTGCCGACGCTCACCCCGAGGACGTCGGCGGTCTCGGACTCGGTGAGCCCCTCGTAGTAGCGCAGGACCACCACGGCCCGCGCCTTCGGCGGCAGTGTGGAGACGACCGTCCAGACGGCCGCGCGCTGCCCCTCGTCGTAGGTCTCCTCGACCGCGGCGGTGTCGGGGATCGTGTCGGTCGCCCGCTCGCGCCGCTTCCACGGCCGCCGCCACAGCGAGGTGGTCTCGTTGACCAGGATCCGGCGGACGTAGCCGTCGAGGGCGCCTCGGTCCTGGACCTTGTCCCACGACAGGTACAGCTTCGCGAGCGCCGTCTGCAGCACGTCCTCGGCCTGGTGCCGGTCGCCGGTGAGGAGGTAGGCGGTGCGCAGCAGCGCGCCCTGCCGGGCCTCGAGGTACGCCGTGAACTCGACGTCGACGCGCTCGCGCCGGGTGCCTGTGCCCACGTCCGTCCTCACCTCCGTCGCCGACCTCATCGTGGTCCCCAAGAATTCATGTCCGTGGGACGCGCGCCCCGGACGGATGGTTGGAACCGTCGGCGGAATCGGCTTGAGTGATCCCATGCAGCAGGTGAAGGCCGTCGTGGCCATGAGCAAGGGCGCCCCCGTCGAGGTCGCCACCATCAACGTCCCCGACCCGGGCCCGGGTGAGGCAGTCGTGCAGGTGCAGTCGTGCGGGGTCTGCCACACCGACCTCCACTACCGCGAGGGCGGCATCAACGACGAGTTCCCCTTCCTCCTCGGCCACGAGGCCGCCGGCGTCGTCGAGGCCGTCGGCGAGGGTGTCACCGACGTCGCGCCGGGTGACTTCGTGATCCTCAACTGGCGTGCTGTCTGCGGCGAGTGCCGCGCCTGCAAGCGCGGGGACCTGCAGTACTGCTTCGCCACCCACAACGCGACCCAGAAGATGACTTTGGAGGACGGCACCGAGCTGTCCCCGGCGTTGGGCATCGGCGCGTTCGCCGAGAAGACCCTCGTCGCCGCCGGCCAGTGCACCAAGGTCGACCCCGAGGCTCGTCCGGCCGCGGTCGGTCTGCTCGGCTGCGGTGTGATGGCCGGCATCGGCGCGGCCATCAACACCGGCGGTGCGACCCGCGGTCGCAGCGTCGCGGTCATCGGGTGCGGTGGTGTCGGCGTGGCCGCGGTCGCCGGCGCCGCGCTGGCCGGGGCCAGCCCGATCATCGCGATCGACATCGATGCCAAGAAGCTGGAGAAGGCCACCGAGCTCGGCGCGACCCACACCATCGACTCCAGCAGCACCGACGTCGTGGAGGCGGTCAAGGAGATCTGCGGCGGCGTCTACGAGGGCGCCGAAGGCGCTGACATCGTCGTCGAGGCGGTCGGTCGCCCCGAGACCTGGAAGCAGGCGTTCTACGCCCGCGATCTCGCCGGCACCGTCGTCCTGGTCGGTGTCCCGACCCCGGACATGAAGGTCCCCGACCTGCCGCTCATCGACGTGTTCGGCCGCGGGGGCTCCCTGAAGTCCAGCTGGTACGGCGACTGCCTGCCCTCGCGCGACTTCCCGATGCTCGTCGACCTCTACCGGCAGGGCCGCCTCGACCTCGACGCCTTCGTCTCCGAGGAGATCGGCATCGACGACGTCGAGGCCGCCTTCGAGAAGATGCACCACGGCGGCGTGCTGCGCTCGGTGGTGGTGCTCTGATGGCGGGCATCGGATCGGGGGCCCGCATCGACCACGCGGTCGTCTCGGGGACCTTCTCCCTCGACGGCGAGACCTTCGACGTCGACAACAACATCTGGGTGGTCGGCGACGACACCGAGTGCGTCGTCATCGACGCCCCCCACGACGTCGACGCGATCATGGAGGTCGTGGGCGACCGGCAGGTGCGCGCGATCCTGCTGACCCACGCGCACGACGACCACTGCCGTGTCGCACCCTCGCTGCGCGAGAGAGTGGTCGCGCCGATCATGCTGCACCCCGACGAGAAGCCCCTGTGGGAGCTCACGCACACCGACCACCTCTGGGACGTCGACCTCGCCGACGGCTTCGAGGTCCAGGTCGCCGGCACCACGCTGCGGGCCCTGCACACGCCCGGGCACGCGCCCGGTGCGGTCTGCTTCCACGCCCCCGCGCTGGGCTGCGTCTTCACCGGGGACACGCTCTTCAACGGCGGCCCCGGCGCCACCGGCCGCTCCTTCAGCGACCGGCCGACCCTCGAGGCCTCGATCCGCGCCAGCCTGTGGGAGCTGCCCGACGACACCGTCGTGCACACCGGGCACGGTGACGACACCACGATCGGGGCGGAGAAGGCAGCCCTCGGCTGACCCGACCGGGTACAAGGTCCCTGGGCCGAGGTCCCACGACCTCGGGACCATGGCCCTCCGGGCGGGTGCCCGCGGACCCTCTCCCCGCCCCGGCGACGGCCCATAGCGTCGTACTCGTCGAGGCGGGGAGGTCCCGCCCGGGGAAAGGAACAAGACGATGCGTGCGATGCTCGACAAGCTGACCTCGTGGGTGGGCCTGGCGCTCGCCGCGGTGCTCCTGGTGGCCGGCGGCCTGCTCACCTGGGCCAACGCCTTCGTGGCCGACCAGGTCGACTACCAGCTGGGGATGCAGGAGATCACGATGCCCGCCGAGGAGGCCATCGCGGAACTGCCCGACGCCGACCGTGAGGCCCTGGAGCCGTTCGTCGGCTCGCCGCTGGACACCGGCGCGGAGGCCAAGGCCTACGCCGACCACTACATCCTCGCCCACATGAACGCCTCCAGCGACGGGCGGACCTACCAGCAGGTGAGTGGTGAGTACCTCGCCCTCTCCGACGCCGACAAGGCCACCGCCGACGGCCAGGCCCTCGCCGGGCTGCGCCAGTCGCTGTTCATGGGCAACACCCTGCGCGGGCTGCTGCTCTACGGGTACGCCTTCGCGACCATCGGCATGATCGCGGGGTACGCCGCGATCGCCGCCTTCGCCGGTGCCGCCGTCCTGCTGGTCCTCGCGCTGCTCGGGCTGCGCCACGGCCACCGCGAGGAGGTCAAGGCCCGCACCGACACCCCGGCCGCGGTGCCCGCCAACGCCTGAGTCCGCATCACGACGTTCTGCAGGCGACACGCCGAGGTCGACCTGCAGAACGTCGTTGTTGCACGCGGCGCTACAGCGGCTGCACCAGCAGCGCGGTGCCGCTCCCGGCGACCCTGGTCATCACCAGGGTCGCCTCGGCGTCCCCGGAGAGCGAGAGCCGCTTGCGCAGCACCTCGGGTACGACGTCGACGCCCCGCTTCTTGATCGTCAGCCGGCCCACGCCGCGCTCGCGCAGCGCGGCCTTCAGCTGCTTCTCGCGGTAGGGCAGCTCCTCGACCACGCGGTAGCCGCGCGCGAAGGGCGAGCGGAAGGCCCGGTCGCTGGTGACGTAGGCGATGTGCGGGTCGACCAGCCCGCCGCCGACGCCGGCGGCGACTGCCGTGACCAGCCCGGCGCGGATGACCGCACCGTCGGGCTCGTAGAGGAAGTCACCGACCGCGCGGACCTCGTCGGCCACCGGGTCCTCGTCGGTGAGCGTGGCGAGCCCGCCGCGGCCGATCACGGTGGCGCGGCGCGCGGTGGTGGCCAGCGAGCCCGACCACAGAGCGGCCTCCTTGACCTCGCCGTGGTCGCTGACCCACTCGGCCTCCACGCCGGCCGGCACCAGGTCGTGCGGGATGCCGGGGGCGACCTTCACGCAGGAGTCGCGGCGCAGCAGCGTTTCGACGAAGGACCAGGGCGGCGCCCAGTCGTCGACGGAGAACGACCGGCCGCGCGCGGAGCGGCGGGCCGGGTCGGCGAAGGCGACCGAGAACGGCGAGGTGTCGACGCCGACGGCGTCGGCGACCATGACCGCGCCGGGCAGGCCGAGCGCGGCCAGGTTGGCCTCGGCGACGGCAACCCGCACCGGGTCGAGGTCGACGCCCGCGCAGATGATCCCCACCTCTGCGGAGGCCATCAGGTCCCCGCCGATGCCGCAGCCGAGGTCGACCAGCGTGCTCGCGGCGAACGCCTGCAGCCGGGCCACCCGGTGTCGGGCGACCGCGGGTCGGGTGGCCTGCTCGAGCCCGTCGGGGGTGAAGTAGAGCCGGGGGGCGAGCTCGCCGAACTTCGGCTCGGCCCGCCGCCGTAGCGTCGCCTGGGTCAGGGCGGCGGCCGCCTGTTCGGGCGTCGCCGCGGCGCGCAGGCGGGTCTGGGCGGCGAGCGGGTCGTCACCGGCGTACTCCTCGGCGCGCGCGAGCAGGGCCTGCCCGTCGTCGGTGAGCAGCCACCGGAAGGCGTCGAGATCCACCCCGCGATCCTGCCAGTGGCGACCGGCTCTGGCACTCACTAGGGGTGAGTGCTAGTTTCTGTGCTGGCACTCTCACCCTGAGTGTGCCAGCGCTTGCCACCGGTGCGGCCCCCGCGACGGCGTACCTGGGAAGCAGGCACCACGTTCCTGAACCCATCCGTGCAGAAAGTGGAGGTCGACAACAGTGTCGGTCAACATCAAGCCCCTCGAGGACCGGATCGTCGTCAAGCCGCTCGACGCCGAGCAGACCACCGCCTCCGGCCTGGTCATCCCGGACACCGCCAAGGAGAAGCCCCAGGAGGGCGAGGTCGTGGCCGTGGGCCCGGGCCGCTTCAACGAGGACGGCGACGAGCGCATCCCCATGGACGTCTCCGTGGGCGACAAGGTCATCTACAGCAAGTACGGCGGCACCGAGGTCAAGTACGGCGGGGACGAGTTCCTCATCCTCTCCGCGCGCGACGTCCTCGCGATCGTCGGCTGACGCATCCTCAGCTCCGGGTCGTGCGCCTGTGTCCTCGCGGGCGCCGGCGCACGACCCGCACTGTTTCCTGACTCTCTGTAAGGAGTAGTAGTGCCCAAGATCCTGGAGTTCGACGAGAACGCCCGGCGCGCTCTCGAGCGCGGCGTGGACGCGCTCGCCAACACCGTGAAGGTGACCCTCGGCCCCAAGGGCCGCTACGTCGTGCTCGACAAGAAGTGGGGCGCCCCGACCATCACCAACGACGGCGTGACCGTCGCCCGTGAGGTCGAGCTGGACGACCCGTTCGAGAACCTCGGTGCCCAGCTGACGAAGGAGGTCGCCACCAAGACCAACGACGTCGCCGGTGACGGCACCACCACCGCCACCGTGCTGGCCCAGGCGATGGTCCACGAGGGCCTGCGCGCCGTGGCCGCCGGCGCGAACCCGATGGGTCTCAAGCGCGGCATGGACAAGGCCGCCGAGGCCGTCGGCGAGGCGCTGCGCTCGGCCGCCCGCGAGGTCGAGTCGGTCGAGGACATGGCGTCCGTGGCGACCATCTCCAGCCGCGACAAGCACATCGGCGACCTGCTCAGCCAGGCCTTCGACAAGGTCGGCAAGGACGGTGTCATCACCGTGGAGGAGTCCTCCACGATGGGCACCGAGCTCGACTTCACCGAGGGCATGCAGTTCGACAAGGGCTACCTGTCGCAGTACTTCGTCACCGACCCCGAGCGCATGGAGGCCGTCCTCGAGGACGCCTACATCCTCCTGCACCAGGGCAAGATCTCGGCCGTCGCCGAGATGCTGCCGCTGCTGGAGAAGGTCATGCAGACCGGCAAGCCGCTCTTCATCCTCGCCGAGGACGTCGAGGGCGAGGCGCTCTCCACCCTGGTCGTCAACAAGATCCGCGGCACGTTCAACGCCGTCGCGGTCAAGAGCCCGGCCTTCGGTGATCGCCGCAAGGCGATGATGCAGGACATCGCGATCCTGACCGGCGGTCAGGTCATCGCCCCCGAGGTCGGCCTCAAGCTCGACCAGGTGGGCCTCGAGGTCCTCGGCCAGGCCCGCCGCGTCGTGGTCACCAAGGACCACACCACCATCGTCGAGGGTGCCGGCGACGCCGCCGCCGTCGACGGTCGCGTGGCGCAGATCAAGGCCGAGATCGAGAACACCGACTCCGACTGGGACCGCGAGAAGCTCCAGGAGCGCCTCGCGAAGCTGGCCGGCGGCGTGTGCGTGATCAAGGTCGGCGCCGCCACCGAGGTGGAGCTGAAGGAGAAGAAGCACCGCATCGAGGACGCCGTCTCCGCGACCCGTGCGGCCATCGAGGAGGGCATCGTCCCCGGCGGTGGCTCCGCGCTGGTCCACGCCGTCTCCGTGCTCGAGGACAACCTCGGGCTCGAGGGCGACGAGGCGCTCGGTGTGCGCATCGTGCGCAAGTCGGCCGACGAGCCGCTGCGCTGGATCGCCGAGAACGGTGGCGAGAACGGCTACGTCATCACCACCAAGGTCCGCGAGCTCGGCGTCGGCAACGGCTACAACGCCGCCACCGGCGAGTACGGCGACCTGGTCGCCCAGGGCGTCCTGGACCCGGTCAAGGTCACCCGCTCCGCGCTGGTCAACGCCACCTCGATCGCCGGCATGCTGCTGACGACCGAGACGCTGGTCGTCGACAAGCCCGAGGAGGAGGACGAGTCCGCGGCCGCCGGCCACGGGCACGGCCACGGACACTGAGGCCTCGGCTCACTCGCAGCACCCGCACCACGACCCCCGTCGGACCCCGGTCCGGCGGGGGTCGCGCACGTCACAGGCCGGGCCGCCAGTCGGTCGGGCCAGGTCACGCGACCGCAACAACCCCGCAACACGCGTGGGATGAACTCCTGCCATGACGATGCTGTGGAGGGTCCGCGCGAGCCTGCCCGACCGGCCCGGTGGGCTGGCGGCGCTGGCGCAGCAGTGCGCGGAGCGTGGAGTGGACATCCGGGGGCTGCAGATCTTCCCGGGCGTGGAGGCCGTGACCGACGAGGTCGTGATGGAGACCCCCGACGGCTGGAGCGAGCACGAGGTCGCCCTGCTCGTGGAGTCCTCGGGCTGGACCCACCTGGCCGCCCAGCAGGTCTCGGCCGCGGCGCTGACCGACCAGCCGACCCGCTACGTCCAGGCCGCGCGCACGATCCTGGCGCGGCCCACCAGCTTCCCCGAGGTCGTCGCCCAGCTCTTCGACGCCGAGTCCGAGCCCCGCGACGGCGACCACGGTCCGGTCCAGGACGGCATGGAGATGACCGTCGGCGACGTGCAGGTGCAGGTACGCCGCACCGCACCCTTCACCGACATCGAGCGGGCCCGCGGGGCGGCCATGGCCGACCTGGTGAGCGACGTCCTGCAGCGCACCAAGGAGTCCGCCGCGATCGGCAGCTCCACGGGCGGCCGTCGCCTCGGCGGCGGTGCCGTGCCGTCGTACGTCGTGGAGGGCGACACGGTCTCGGCGATCGTCGACGGTGTCGTGGTCGGCCTGGCCACGGTCCAGGCGCCGCTCGAGGACGACCCCGACGTGCGGCCGGTGACCCTGCGGGTCGACCCGGCCTGGCAGCGTCGCGGTTTCGGCACGCGGCTGCTCATCGACTCCTCCCGGCTCGCACACATGCTCGGCGCCGCCGAGATCGTGCTGCGCACCCGGGCCGACAACCAGGCGGTGCTCCCGATGGTGATGGCCGCCGGCATGCGCGGCCGCATTCGGATGGCCCAGGACACGCTGACCGTCCGGGTCCCCGTGCGCGACCTGAAGCCGCTCGCGACCTGAGCGGCCCGTAGACTCGGCGCGTGGAGATCCCGGAGAAGTTCGCCGCCATCGGCCTCACCTACGACGACGTCCTGCTCCTGCCGGGCCACTCCGACCTGGCACCCGCGGACATCGACACCTCCTCGCGCCTGACCCGCGAGATCACGCTCAACGTCCCGCTGCTCTCGGCGGCGATGGACACCGTGACCGAGTCGCGCATGGCGATCGCGATGGCGCGCCAGGGCGGCATCGGCGTGCTCCACCGCAACCTCTCGATCCAGGACCAGGCCTACCAGGTCGACCTTGTCAAGCGGACCCAGACCGGCATCATCTCCAACCCGGTCACCATCGGCCCCGACGCGACGCTGGAGGAGCTCGACCGCCTCTGCGGCGAGTACCGCGTCTCCGGCCTGCCCGTGGTCGACCCCGACATGCGCCTGCTCGGCATCATCACCAACCGCGACCTGCGCTTCACCCCGGTCGCGGAGTGGGCGACCACCAAGGTCGACGAGATGATGACGCCGATGCCGCTGATCACCGGTCACGCCGGCATCTCGCGCGAGGAGGCCACGCTGCTGCTGCGCAAGCACAAGCGCGAGCGGCTCCCGCTGGTCGACGACGAGGGTCGTCTCGTCGGCCTCATCACCGTCAAGGACTTCGTCAAGGGCGAGCAGTTCCCCAAGGCGTCGTACGACGCTGACGGCCGCCTCCTCGTGGGCGCGGCGATCGGCTACTTCGGCGACGCGTGGGAGCGCGCGACGACCCTGGTGGAGGCGGGTGTCGACGTCCTCGTGGCCGACACGGCCCACGGCAACGTACGCATGCTCCTGGAGATGGTCGAGCGGCTCAAGACCGATCCGGCCACCAAGCACGTGCAGGTCATCGGTGGCAACGTCGCGACCCGCGAGGGCGCGCAGGCCTTCGTCGACGCCGGCGCGGACGCGGTCAAGGTCGGGGTCGGCCCCGGCTCGATCTGCACCACCCGCGTCGTCACCGGTGTCGGTGTCCCGCAGGTCACCGCGGTCTACGAGGCGTCGCTGGCCACCAAGCCGGCCGGCGTCCCGCTGATCGCCGACGGCGGCATGAAGCACTCCGGCGAGATCGGCAAGGCCCTGGTGGCCGGTGCCGACTGCGTGATGCTCGGTTCGCTGCTGGCCGGCTGCGAGGAGTCCCCGGGCGACCTGGTCTTCGTCAACGGCAAGCAGTTCAAGGCCTACCGCGGCATGGGCTCGCTGGGTGCGATGTCCTCGCGCGGCAAGAAGTCCTACTCCAAGGACCGCTACTTCCAGGCCGAGATCACCTCCGACGACCAGATCGTCCCCGAGGGCATCGAGGGCCAGGTGGCCTACCGCGGCCCGCTCGCGGCGGTCGCCCACCAGCTCATCGGCGGCCTCAACCAGACGATGTTCTACGTCGGTGCCCGCACGGTGCCGGAGCTGCAGGAGAAGGGGCGCTTCGTGCGGATCACCCAGGCCTCGCTGTCCGAGTCACACCCGCACGGCGTGCAGATGACCGTCGAGGCGCCCAACTACACCGGTCGCTGATCCGGCGACTAACCTGCTCGGGTGACCGAGATCCAGATCGGCCAGGCCAAGCGCGCCCGGCGTGCCTACTCCTTCGACGACATCGCGATCGTGCCCTCGCGGCGCACGCGTGACCCCGAGGAGGTCAGCACGCACTGGCAGATCGATGCGTACCGCTTCGACCTGCCCGTGATCGCGGCGCCGATGGACTCGGTCATGTCGCCGACCACGGCCATCGCGATGGGCCGCTTCGGTGGTCTCGGCGTGCTCAACCTCGAGGGCCTGTGGACCCGCTACGAGGACCCCGAGCCGCTGCTCGAGGAGGTCGCCGGGCTCACCGGCACCGATGCGACGCGCAAGATGCAGGAGATCTACACCGAGCCGATCAAGCCCGAGCTGATCACCGAGCGCCTGCGCCAGATGCGCGAGGCCGGGGTCACCGTGGCCGGCTCGCTGTCCCCGCAGCGCACCAAGGAGTTCGCCAAGACCGTCGTGGACGCCGGTGTCGACATGTTCGTCATCCGCGGCACCACCGTCTCCGCCGAGCACGTCTCCAGCCAGGCCGAGCCGCTGAACCTCAAGGAGTTCATCTACGAGCTCGACGTGCCGGTCATCGTCGGCGGCTGCGCGACCCACACCGCGGCGCTGCACCTGATGCGCACCGGCGCGGCCGGCGTGCTGGTCGGCTTCGGCGGCGGCGCCGCCCACACCACCCGCACCGTCCTCGGCGTCGCGGTCCCGATGGCCTCGGCGGTCGCCGACGTCGCAGCGGCCCGCCGCGACTACCTCGACGAGTCCGGCGGTCGCTACGTCCACGTCATCGCCGACGGCTCGATCGGCACCTCCGGCGACATCTCCAAGGCCATCGCCTGCGGCGCCGACGCGGTCATGGTCGGTTCGCCGTTCGCCCGCGCCACCGACGCGCCGGGCCGCGGCTTCCACTGGGGCACCGAGGCGCACCACCCCGAGCTGCCCCGCGGCCAGCGGGTCCAGTTCGACACCGTCGGCACCATCGAGGAGATCCTCTTCGGCCCCTCGCGGGTCGCCGACGGCACGATGAACCTCATCGGTGCGCTCAAGCGGTCGATGGCCACCACCGGCTACACCGACTGCAAGGAGTTCCAGCGCGTCGAGGTCGTCGTCGAGTAGCGGCTCACGCCTGCTCTGCCGCCAACCGGGCGGCCAGTCCCTCGATCACCAGCTCCAGCCCGACGTCGAACTCGTCGCCGAAGTCGTAGCCGGGCTGCAGCGCGTGCTCGAGGGTGAAGCGCCGGAACCACGGCAGCGTCCCCTCGGGGATCGACGCCATCACGCCGGCCGCGACCTCCTCGAGTTCGGCCCCGCCGCCGTCGAAGGGCAGCGCCAGCTCCTGCAGCAGGAAGCCGTAGAGGTGCGCGTCGAGCAGGGCGAAGGCATGCCCGGTCAGTCCGAGGGAGAAGCCGGCCTCCAGCAGGCAGCCCAGTGCCGCGTCGTGGTGGGTGAGGGTCGCCCACCCCGGCGTACGCCGTGAGTCCATCATCCCCACCGCCCACGGGTGCCTCTTGAGCGCCTCGCGCGCGGTCCGGGAGCGCAGCCGCATCTGCTCGGCCCAGTCCTCGCCGGGGACGGGGGCGTGGAACTCCTCGTGGACCGCGTCGACCATCCCGTCGAGCAGGTCGTCCTTGTTCGAGACGTGGTGGTAGAGCGACATCGCCTCCACCCCCAGGCGTCGCGCGACCGCTCGCATCGAGAGCTTCGCGACCCCGTCTTCGTCGGCCACCGCGAGCGCGGCGGCCACCACCGCTGCCCGCGTGAGCGAGGGGCGGTCCTTCCGTGCGGGCACGGGCACCTCCTGTCGGGCTGTCCAGACAGCCGGTTGACCGAACTTACGGCGTAAGGCTACCGTCGTGCCATCAGACTTACAACGTAAGGCAACGAACGGAGCGAGATCATGCGTGCAGTCGTCCAGCGCGGGTTCGGTGGGACCGAGCAGCTGTCGGTGCAGCAGCTGCCCGACCCGACGCCGGGGGAGGGGGAGGTCCTGGTCCGCGTGACCGCGGCCGCCGTGGACCGCGGCACGTGGCACCTGCTCACAGGCCTGCCCTACGTCGCTCGCCCCTACGTCGGTCTCCGCTCGCCGCGCTTCCCGGTCGTCGGCCGCGACGTCTCCGGGACCGTCGCGGCCGTGGGTGCCGGGGTCACGGGGTACGCCGTCGGAGACCGCGTGCTCGGCACCGCCGACGGCTCCTGCGCCGAGCTGGCCGTGGTGCCGGTGACCCGCCTCGTGCCGCTTCCCGAGGGACTGGACCCGGTCGCCTCCGCCGCCCTGCCGATCTCCGGCCTCACCGCGCTGCAGGGCCTGGCCAAGGCGCACCGCGGCGACGGGGTGCGCACCGGTGACCGGGTCCTGGTCATCGGGGCGTCCGGCGGCGTCGGCTCGTACGCCGTCCAGCTGGCCGCCTCCGCGGGCGCGGAGGTCACCGGCGTCGCCAGCGCCGCCAAGGCCGACCTGGTCCGCGACCTCGGCGCCACCCGGGTGCTCGACTACGCGGCTGGTCCGCTCGACGACGGCACCCGCTACGACCTGGTCCTCGTCGTCGGCGGCAGCCACCGGCTGCGCGACCTGCGCCGGCTGCTGGTGCGCGACGGGACACTCGTCGTCGCCGGCGGCGAGAACGGCGGCCGCTGGACCGCGGGCGCCCACCGCCAGCTGCTGGCGATGCTCTGGTCGCCCTTCGTCGGCCAGCGCCTCA
The DNA here is from genome assembly GCF_001627265.1 of Nocardioides sp. REDSEA-S30_B4. NCBI lineage: Bacteria > Bacillati > Actinomycetota > Actinomycetes > Propionibacteriales > Nocardioidaceae > Nocardioides > Nocardioides sp. REDSEA-S30_B4. The sequence goes on from NZ_LUPI01000030.1 coordinate 15,425, forward strand.
CCGGCCTGGTCTCCGCCGAGCGAGCCGAGGACCTGCAGGTCCTGGTCGAGCACGCCGCAGCGGGTCGGGTCCGGCCCGCCGTCGACCGCACGTTCTCGCTCGAGGAGACCCCGAAGGCCCTCGACCACCTCGCCGACGGGCACGTCCGCGGCAAGGCCCTCATCACCCTCTGACGTCCCAACCCGACCGTCCGTCCCCCCCCCTGGAGGACCCATGACCACGCTGACCGCCCCTGCCCCGCCCACCGCCCCCGGCGAGCCCTCGACGCTGCGCGCGGCCGCCCGCACGGCCGCGATCGGGTACGCCGCGATCTTCGTGCTCGCGATCTTCGCCAACTTCCTGGCCGTCGGCTCGGTGCTCCACCCGGGCGACGCCGCCGCGACCGCGGACGCCCTGGCCGAGGGGGAGCGGACGTTCCGTCTGGGGACCGCGGCCTTCCTCTTCATCTTCGTGGTCGACGTCGTGCTCGCCTGGGCGCTGCACGTGCTCTTCCGCGGCGTCCACCACGACCTGTCGCTGCTCGCGGCCTGGTGCCGCCTGACCTACACCGTCTTCCTCGGCGTCTCGCTGGTCTTCCTGGACGCAGCGCTGCGCTTGGTCGACCACGACGAGGAGCTCGTGCTCCTCGCCCTCAACGCGTTCGACACGACCTGGGTGGTCGGACTGGCGGCGTTCGGCGTCCACCTGGCGCTGCTGGGCCGCCTGATGCGGCTGGGCGGTGGGCCGCGCTGGCTCGCGATCGGCCTGCCCGTCGCGGGCGCGGCGTACGTCGCCGACACCCTCGCCCGGCTGCTGCTCACCGACTACCAGGCGGTCGCCGACCTGGCGCTCGCCGTGGTGGCCACCCCGTCGGTCGTCTTCGAGATGTCGCTGGCGATCTGGCTGGTCCTGGTCTGGCGGGGGCGTGCCAGGATCCCTGCGTGACCCGACTCCTCGTCGCCGCCGGCCAGGCCGTGCCTGTCAACGGCGACCCGGCCGCCAACGTCGCCCTCGCCGCCGACCTGACCCGTCAGGCCGGCGTCCGGGGCGTGCGGCTGCTGGTGCTGCCGGAGGCGTTCCTCACCGGCTACGCTGCCCGCGCGGGCGCTCGACAACGGGATGTTCGTCGTCGCAGGGGCTGCTCTCGGCACGTGCGGTGATCGCCCGATCACGGGCGGCTCGTGCGTGCTGGACCCCGAGGGCCACGAGCTCGCGGCGCTCGGCACCGAGCCCGGGCTGGCCGTGGCCGAGATCGACCTCGACCTGCTGGCCGAGGTCCGGGCGCGCCAGACGATGCACGCCGACCGGCTCGGGTGAGAATCTCCCGGTGAACGAGCAGTCCCCCGACAGCACCGAGCCGTCCGACAGCACCGAGACCGTCACCATCCACACCGACGGCGCCTGCGTGCCCAACCCCGGCCCGGGCGGCTGGGGCGCACTGCTGCGGATCGGCAGCCACCAGCTCGAGCTCTGCGGGGGAGAGGCCGGGCAGACCACCAACAACCGGATGGAGCTGACCGCGCCGATCAAGGCGTTGAAGGCGCTGACCCGGCCGGTGCGGGTGGAGCTCTACACCGACTCCACCTACGTGCGCTCGGGCATCACCTCGTGGGTCAACGGCTGGAAGCGCAACGGGTGGAAGACCTCGGCCAAGCAGCCGGTCAAGAACGTCGACCTGTGGCAGGAGCTCGACGCCGCCTGTCAGCGCCACGAGGTGCACTGGCACTGGGTCAAGGGCCATGCCGGTGACGAGGGCAACGAGCGCGCGGACCGGCTGGCGGCCAAGGGGCTCACCGAGGCGGTCGAGGCGGCCAAGGCTTCCTGACCCATCGCGCGCCTCGGCGTCCTCGATCACGACGTTCTGCAGGGAATCCGACCCTCTGGCCTGCAGAACGTCGTGGTCGCGCACTCCCGCGACTACGAGCGCCAGCTGCGCAAAGCCACCAACCGCGCGGTGCGCAAGGGGTGGCTGCTCCCCGTCGACGCCCGCGACCAGATGCGCCGCGCCTGCGCGGTCAAGGACCGCTACCCCGGCTCGGGTGACGAGTGCCGCTCCTACCGACCCCCGCGCTTCGGGGGCTGAACCCGGCACCGCGGACCTGACACACTGGGCGCATGACTCCCACGCCCGGAGCCCTCGGTCCCGACGCGCGCGACGCCGCCCTCGCGGCGATGACCGGCCAGGCCGGCGAGCACGAGCTCGACGTGCTGGTCGTCGGGGGAGGGATCACCGGCACCGGTGTCGCCCTCGACGCGGTCACCCGCGGTCTGAGCGTCGGCCTGCTCGAGCAGCGCGACCTCGCCAGCGGCACCTCCAGCCGCAGCAGCAAGCTCATCCACGGCGGGCTGCGCTACCTGGAGATGATGGACTTCGGCCTGGTCCGCGAGGCGCTGCAGGAGCGGGGGCTGCTCCTGACCCGCCTCGCCCCGCACCTGGTCAGCCCGGTGCCGTTCCTCTACCCGCTGACCAAGCCCGTCCTCGAGCGCGCCTACGTCGGCGCCGGCCTCGCGTTGTACGACGGCATGGCCAAGGCCGGCAAGTACGACATGGGCGTGCCGATGCACCGGCACCTCACCCGGCGCCAGGTCGCGCGGATGGCGCCGGACTTCAAGGCCGAGTCGATCACCGGCGCGATCAGGTACTACGACTGCCAGGTCGACGACGCCCGCATGGTCGTGGCCGTGGCCCGCACCGCCGCCAAGCACGGCGCCCACGTCGCGACCCGGGTGAAGGTCACCGGGTTCCTGCGCGAGGGGGAGCGGGTCGTCGGCGTGACCGCCCGCGACCTCGAGCACGACCAGGACCTCGAGATCCGCGCCCGCGTCGTCGTCAACGCCGCCGGAGTGTGGACCGACGAGATCCAGGAGATGGTCGGCGGCCGCGGCGCCCTGCACGTGCAGGCGTCCAAGGGCGTGCACATCGTCGTCCCGCGCGACCGCATCCGCTCCGAGACCGGCTTCATCGTGCGCACCGAGACCTCGGTGCTCTTCGTCATCCCGTGGGGCCGCCACTGGATCATCGGCACCACCGACACCCCCTGGGACCTCGACAAGGCCCACCCCGCGGCCAGCCGCCGCGACCTTGACTACATCCTCGAGCACGTCAACGAGATCCTCCGCGAGCCGCTGGACCACGAGGACGTCGTGGGCGTGTACGCCGGCCTGCGACCGCTGCTCTCCGGCGAGTCCGAGCCCACCTCGAAGATCTCCCGCGAGCACACCGTCGTCACGCCCGTGCCCGGGCTGGTGATGATCGCAGGCGGGAAGTACACGACGTACCGCGTGATGGCCCGCGACGCCATCGACGCCGCCGCCCACAGCCTGCGCACCACCGGCCACGGGGCGGTCCGAGACTCCATCACCGACCGGGTGCCGCTCGTGGGGGCGGAGTCCTACGAGACCCGTGCCAACCAGCGGGTGCTGCTGGCGCGTCGCTCGGGACTGCACGTCGCTCGCATCGACCACCTGCTCGCGCGCTACGGCGGCCAGATCGACGACCTGCTCGCCATGGTGCAGACCCGCCGTCAGCTGGCGCTGCCGCTGGAGGGAGCCGAGGACTACCTCGCCGCCGAGGTCGTCTACGCCGTCACCCACGAGGGGGCGCTCCACCTCGACGACGTGCTGACCAGGCGCACCCGCATCTCCATCGAGACCTTCGACCGCGGCGTCGCCGCCGCCCCGCGCGCCGCTCGCCTGATGGCCGAGGTCCTCGACTGGGACGACGCCCGCATCGCCGAGGAGGTCGACCACTACCTGCGTCGCGTCGAGGCCGAGCGGCAGTCGCAGCTCAAGCTCACCGACCAGGAGGCCGACGAGGCGCGGGTCCAGGTCACCGACCTGGTGTGACCCCGGAGATGCCCCGCGCCTGCTTGACCCGGTTGTTGCGGTCCGGGCGCTCGGGGTCGCGCTTGAGGACGTAGGCGCCGACGACCCGCGACGGCTTGCGGTAGACCACGCGCCGCGGCCCGTTGCCGCCCTCGGTCGACCACAGCTTGGTGCCGCTCCACTGCGGGTCGCCCTGCAGGTAGCGGGTCTCCAGCATCAGCTTGGTGTCGGTCACCTGCCCGAGCACGTACGACGACTCGCCGCGGTAGAAGAGCCCGCCGTGGCACATCTGCACCACGCCCTTGCGCCGGATCACGGTGTGGTCGTGCACCTCGCCGCACAGGTAGGCGTCGACGTCGTGCTTGCGCATCAGCTGCCACAGGTCGCTGCCCTCGTAGGTCAGCCCGGAGGAGAAGCGGGTGCGCACCGGTCCGAGGACCGGCACGTGGCCCTGGACGACCACCCACGGGACCTGCTGCTTCTTCGCCCGGCGCAGCACCTTCGCGAGCCAGTCGCGCTGGTCGGGGTCGAGGCTGACCGAGACGCCGCTCGAGGTCGGCCGGAACACGTCGACGGTGACCAGCAGCAGGTCCCGGTCCAGCCGGACGGCGTACGCCGTGTCGCTGGCCTGCCCGCGCTCGGGGCTCGAGACCCCGCCGACCCGGCGCAGGTCGTCGCTGGGGGCGCGACGCACGGCGTCGTAGGTGTGCTTGACCAGCTGCCGCTTCCACAGCCAGGTGTGGTTGGCCTTGAAGCGGATCCACGCCCGGCGCTCGGCGTCGCCGCGGGGCGTCCACGGGTCGTCGCCGATCTCGTGGTCGCCGACGGCGGGGTAGGCCGGCAGCCCGTGGTCGGTGAGGCGGCGCAGCCAGTCGCCGTAGTAGACGCGCGCAGCCTCCTTCAGCGCCCTCTTGCGCTGGTCGGTGGTGCGGTGGGGGCCGAACGGGTCGACCCCGGTCTCGTCCTTGCCCCACTCGCCCTCGACGAGGTCGCCGGCCACCAGGAACGCCTCGGGCTGATGGGCCGCGACGTCGTCGAGGACGTGGTCGAGGGAGTCCTCGTAGGCGGAGTTGGTGCCCTTCGGGTCGCCCTGCTGCCAGTGCGGGGCGCGCGTGACGTCGCCGACGTCCTGGTTGAGGAAGTCGGGGAAGGACACGAAGCGGTACGCACCGTCGGGGCGGGGGAGCCCGCGCACGGTTGGGCGGTCGTCGGGGTCGGCGGTCACCGCCCCCCGTGCCGCGGACGGGGCCGCGGGCGCCGGCGGAGCGGCGGGCCCGGCGAGGGTGCTCACCGCGGCACCGACCGCCAGGGCGGCGACGGCAGCGGCGCGTGCGGTCGGGCGGGGGGAGGGGCGGAGCACCCAGCCAGGTTAAGGAAGGGGCTGCTGGTGTGCTGAATCCCCGGCGGACCGGTCGCCGAGCGGACCCGAGGGCCTGGCGGGCGCCCTGAGACACCTCTTTCACACCTGTCTGGCACGCGTTGACAATGTAGAACAGGTTCTAGGATTCTGGCCGGGCATGACCCACGTCACACCGTCCGGACGAAGGAGTCGACCGTCGTGACCCAGGCGCCACCGCCCGCAGACCTGAAGATGCAGCGCAGCAGCCGCGACGCGGCCCGCGTGCCCGAGGTGCTGGAGGGGTGGCTGCAGGGCCTCTTACCGGAGCACGCCGAGCCGGAGGTGGTGCTGCACAGCGGCACCGACAGCAACGGGATGTCCTCGGAGACCCTGGTCCTGGACGCGACCTGGACCGAGGGCTCCCGCGACACCGTGCCGATGGTCGCCCGGGTCGCACCCGCGCCCCAGGACTTCCCGGTCTTCCCCCGCTACGAGCTCGGCCACCAGTACGAGGTGATCCGCCAGGTCGGCGAGCTCACCGACGTCCCGGTGCCCGGCGTGCGCTGGCTGGAGGAGTCCGGCGAGGTGCTCGGCACCCCGTTCTTCCTGATGGACCGCGTCGAGGGCGTCGTGCCCCCCGACGTGCTGCCCTACCCCTTCGGTGACAACTGGCTCTTCGACGCCGACCGCGCCGACCAGCGCCGGCTCCAGGACTCCACCGTCGACGTCCTGGCCCGGCTGCACGCGATCGAGGACCCGCTCGGCCGCTTCGGCTACCTTGCGCCCGAGCAGGACGGCGAGACGCTGCTGCACCGCAACCTCGCCAAGGTCCGTGCGTGGTACGACTTCGCCGTCCGCGACCTCGCCCCCTCACCGACCGTCGAGCGTGCCCTGGCCTGGCTCGAGGCGAACGTCCCGATGGCCGAGGAGCAGGGCGACCCGGTGCTGTGCTGGGGCGACGCCCGCATCGGCAACGTCATCTACCGCGACTTCGAGCCGGTGGCCGTCCTGGACTGGGAGATGGTCACCCTCGGCCCACGCGCTCTGGACGTGAGCTGGCTGCTCTTCGCCCACCAGGTCTTCGAGTCGATCGTCGGGATGCTGGAGCTGCCTGGCATGCCGCACTTCCTGCGCGAGGAGGACGTGGTGGCGACGTACGCCGAGAAGTCGGGCGTCGAGCTCGGCGACCTCGACTGGTACCACGTCTACAACGGGCTGCAGTGGTGCATCGTCTTCATGCGCACCGGCGCCCGCCAGGTGCACTTCGGCGAGATCGAGATGCCTGCGGACATCGAGTCGCTCTTCCACTGCAAGCCGCTGCTGGAGTCGGTCCTGGCGAAGGTGGGGGCCTGATGAGCACGCCCAGCCGCGCGCGCGGCGGGCTCGGCCCTCTCGACGAGTACCCCCTCCACCAGGTCCCGCAGCCGATCGGCTGGCCCGGATCCAGCGACCGGCACTTCTACGACCGCTGCTACTTCAACGCCCACGACCGCACCGGTGACATCTTCGTCATCTCCGGCATGGGCTACTACCCCAACCTGCGCACCAAGGACGCCTTCTTCCTCGTCACCCGCGGCGACCAGCAGACCGCGGTCCACCTCGGCGGCGAGATCGACGACGACCGGCTGCACCAGCAGGTCGGCGGCTACCGCCTCGAGGTGATCGAGCCGCTGCAGAAGATCCGGATGGTGCTGGAGGAGACCGAGGGGCTCGCGGCCGACCTGACCTGGGAGGGCTCCTTCGAGGTCGTGCAGGAGCAGCGCCACGTCATGCGCCAGGGCGCCCGCGTCACCCTCGACGCCCAGCGCTTCGCCCAGGTCGGCACCTGGTCCGGCTCGCTGTCGGTCGACGGCGAGGAGATCGCGGTCAGTCCGGACGCCTGGGTCGGCTCCCGCGACCGCTCATGGGGTATCCGCCCGGTGGGCGAGGCCGAGCCCGCCGGCCGCCCCGCCGACTTCGACGGCATGTGGTGGCTCTACGTCCCGATGCGCTTCGAGGACTACGCGATCGTCGTGATCATGCAGGAGGACGGCGACGGCATCCGCACCCTCAACGACTGCACCCGCGTGTGGAAGGACGGTCGCGTCGAGCAGCTCGGCTGGCCGCAGGTCACCATTCACTACACCCCCGGCGGTCGTACGCCGACCGGTGCGACGCTCGAGTGCGCGACCCGGCAGGGCCCGCTGCGCATCGAGGTGGAGTCCAGGCTCGCGGTCCCGCTGCACTTCGGCGGCGGCTACGGCGGCGACCAGGACTGGCTGCACGGGCAGTGGCACGGCGAGTCCTTCGTCGAGCGCCGTACCTACGACCTGACCTCGGACGCGGTGAAGAGCATGTTCATGTTCGGCTGCGTCGACCACGTCGGCCGCGCCGTGGTGCACGAGAACGGCACCGAGACCGAGGGCTTCGGCCTCTTCGAGCACTTCTCCGTCGGCCGCCACGAGCCGTCCGGCTTCACCGACTTCTTCTCCGTCGCCGGCGGCTGAGGAGGGACGGAGTCCCGTCTCGAAGCCCCGGCAACCACCCGCAAGCACCACCCCGCCACCACCACCCCTGGAGCACTGATGAGCCTCGACCGCGACGCCTTCTACATCGACGGCGGCTGGCGCGCGCCGGTTACCGACGCCACCCTGCAGGTCGTCTCCCCGCACAGCGAAGAGGTCATCGCCACCGTGCCCGAGGCGTCCATCGGTGACGTCGACGCCGCCGTAGCGGCCGCCCGGAAGGCCTTCGACGAGGGCCCCTGGCCGCGGATGACGCCGCAGGAGCGGATCGCGGTGATCGAGGCGTTCTCGGGTCTCTACGCCGCCAAGCTGACCGAGATGGCCGAGCTGATCAGCCTCGAGATGGGGTCGCCGACCTCGTTCTCCCAGCTGGCCCAGTCGCCGGCGCCGTGGATGCAGATCGAGTCGTTCCTCGCGATCGCCCGTGAGTTCCCCTGGGAGGCCGCGCGCCCCGGCTCGCTGGGCTCCGACGTCGTGGTGCGCCACGAGCCGGTCGGCGTCGTCGCCGCCATCCCGCCGTGGAACGTCCCGCAGTTCACGGTGATGTCCAAGGTCGTCCCGGCGCTGCTCGCCGGCTGCACGGTCGTGGTGAAGCCGGCGCCGGAGTCGCCGCTGGACTGCTACCTCATGGCCGAGCTCCTCCACGAGGCCGGTGTGCCCGCCGGAGCGGTCAACATCGTCGCCGGCGGCCGCGAGGTCGGCCAGCACCTGGTCGCACACCCCGGCGTCGACAAGGTGGCCTTCACCGGCTCCACCGCTGCCGGCCGCGCCATCGGTGCCGCCTGCGGCGAGCAGCTCAAGCGGGTCTCGCTCGAGCTCGGCGGCAAGTCCGCCGCGATCGTGCTCGAGGACGCAGACCTCGCCGCCACCGTCGAGGGACTGAAGTTCCTCTCGGTGATGAACTCCGGGCAGGCGTGCGTCGCCCAGACCCGCGTCCTCGCACCGCGCTCGCGCTACGAGGAGGTCGTCGAGGCGCTCGCCGCAGGCATCGGCGGCATGACGGTCGGCGACCCGATGGACCCCGCCACCGAGATCGGCCCGATGGTCGCCCAGCGCCAGCAGGAGCGGGTGCAGAAGTACATCGCCCTGGGCCAGGAGGAGGGGGCCCGCCTGGTCGCCGGCGGCGTCGGGATGCCCGACGGCCTGGACCGCGGCTGGTACGTCCGTCCCACGGTGTTCGCCGACGTCGACAACCGGATGCGGATCGCGCAGGAGGAGATCTTCGGCCCCGTGGTCTCGGTGATCGCCTACGACGGGGTCGAGGACGCCGTACGCATCGCCAACGACTCCGACTACGGCCTGGCCGGCACCGTGTGGACCGCCGACGTCGAGGCCGGCCTCGAGGTCGCCCGGGGCGTGCGCACCGGCACCTATGGCATCAACACCTACACGATGGACTTCGCCGCGCCCTTCGGCGGCTTCAAGGCCTCCGGACTCGGGCGCGAGTTCGGCCCGGAGGGCCTGGGCCAGTACACCGAGCTCAAGTCGATCTACACGCCGCCACCAGCCGGCTGAGATCCCGGCTGGTATAGGCCGCTGGTCTGGTCTTCCGGGGGCCGAATCCGGCTCCAGGGGGCGCTTTCGTCCCACCTGGTCCTTTGCTTGTTCTTTACCCTGTCCGGCTCGTCCGGGCGTGGCTACTGTCGCGAGCAGCACGTGGCGCGGGAGGGCGCTACGTCGGAGGGAAGGACGTTCTGCCATGCGCAATTCGCGCGTGAAACACCTGACGGGAGCGATGTGGGGCGCTCTCGCACTCACGGTGCCACTCGTGGCCGTGAGCACCCCCGCCAGCGCTGCTGGCGCGGACCTGAGCTACACCAGGACCGGGAAGTTCGTGGAGGTCGCCGCCGGCGCCACCGCGACCGACTCGGTCTCCTGCCCGAGCGGCTACACCGCCGTGGATGGCGGCTTCCAGGTCGACGCCGACTCCGTGGGGGAGTCGACCGACGTCGTGGTCACCAGCAGCAACCGCGGCAACGCCGCCGGGAAGTGGACCACCAGCGTGTCCAACGGCTCCGGTGACCGGATCACCGGGCGGGTGCGCGTCACCTGCCTGGGCAACAAGACGGCGGGAGGCCAGTCACTGACGTTCGGCACGGGGCAGGCGACGGTTCCGTTCGGCACCACCGCCACCGACTGGTTCGCCACGGCGGCAGCTGCCTGCCCGGGCTCCGCGACCATCCCGGTCGGCTCCGGCTGGACCCTGGACGGCGACGCCTACCTGCTCAGCTCGACGGTCAGCGGATCCACCTGGACCCACTACTTCGAGGGTGCGGGAGCCGGTTCGGTGACCTCCACGGTCTACTGCGTGGCCACCTCGGCCACCAGCAGCGCCGGCGAGGTCACGCTCTCGACCGTCCCGTCGACGACCGCGGGGGCAGAAACCACCGTGCGTGACGGCTCCGCCGCCGACGCCACGGCCTCGTGCCCGGAGGGGTCGCTGGCGGTCACCGGCACCTTCGCGGAGCTGACCTCGGGGGTCTACTACCTGGGCTCGGAGTCGGCGTACAAGGACGTGCGCCAGCGCTTCTACAACGACTCCGGCGCCTCGGCGAAGGTCTCGACAGACGCGGTCTGCCTGGCCTCGTCCGCCGAGGCCGCCCCGGAGCCCTCGATCAGCCTGGACGGCGGGTTGACCATGCGCACGGCCGGCTCGAAGACCTACCTGGTCGGCGACGTCACCTGCGCGAACGTCAGCCCGCAGTGCCGCACCGTGACCGGGAAGGTGTTCGAGCAGAAGAACAACGGGTCCCGAGGTGCTCGGGTGGCCACCGGCAAGACCAAGTACGCCGGCGCGGGGACCGACCTGCGCATGCGCGTCCTTGACGGTCCCGGTGTCTCGTCCCCGTCGGGGATGTTCATCGTGGTCCTGAAGGCTAACGGAATCACCGTGGTGACCAAAGACGTGACGGTGGCCGCTGCCCCCTGATCGCTCACCGTGCAAGACCCCCGGAGCCGCTCGGCCCCGGGGGTCTCGTGTTTGACATCGCAAAAGAATGTGTCAAGCGCCACGAAGTGCTACTGAAGGGTAGTTCCGGAGACGCCGGTCACATACTCTCGGTACATGAGTGCCTCCACGCCCGACCCCACCGGCCGTCCGCTCGCCGAGGGCCCGCACGACCCCGAGCACGACCCCACCGCCTCCTACGCCCTGGAGCCGGAGTACGTCGAGGCGCTGACGCGCCGCATCCTGGCGACCTCGGGGGAGACCGCGGAGGTCCGATCGCCGATCAACGGCGCGCCGCTGGCCCACATCCCGCAGTCCACCGAGGACGACGTGGTGGAGGCCTTCGCGCGCGCCCGCCGCGCGCAGGAGGCCTGGGCGCGCACCAGCCTGGAGCACCGCTCCGCGATCATGCTGCGCCTGCACGACCTGGTGCTCGACCGCCAGGACGAGATCCTCGACCTGATCGTGTGGGAGTCCGGGAAGGCCCGCAAGCACGCCTTCGACGAGCCGATGCACATCGCGCTCACCGCGCGCTATTACGGCCGCACCGCCCACGAGCACCTCGACACCAAGCGCAAGCTCGGCGTGGTGCCCGGTCTGACCCGCGTCGAGGTCAACCGGGTGCCCAAGGGCGTCGTCGGCATCATCTCGCCGTGGAACTACCCCTTCACCATGGCGCTGTGCGACGGCCTCCCGGCCCTGCTCGCCGGCAACGCGGTCGTCGCCAAGCCCGACGCCCAGACCATGCTCTCCGCCCTGCTGGGCGCGCAGCTGCTGGAGGAGGCCGGGTTCCCCAAGGACCTCTGGCAGGTCGTGGCCGGCCCCGGCTCCCGCGTCGGCACCTCGGTGATCGGCAAGGCCGACTACATCTGCTTCACCGGCTCGACGGCCACCGGCAAGAAGGTCGCGGCCGGCTGCGCCGAGCGCCTCATCGGCTGCTCGCTGGAGCTCGGCGGCAAGAATCCCATGCTGGTGCTGCGTGACGCGGACGTCGAGCGGGCGGCCGAGGGCGCCGTACGCGCCTCGTTCTCCAACGCCGGCCAGCTCTGCGTGTCCATGGAGCGGCTCTTCGTCGCCGACCAGGTCTACGACCGGTTCGTCGAGCGCTTCGTCGCCCGCACCGAGGCGATGACGCTGGGCGCGACCCTGGACTGGGGCAACGACATGGGCTCCCTGATCAGCCAGGACCAGCTCGACACCGTGGTCCGTCACGTCGACGACGCGGTCGCCAAGGGTGCGCGCGTGCTGTGCGGCGGCAAGGCGCGACCCGACCTCGGTCCGTTCTACTTCGAGCCGACTATCCTCGAGGGCGTCACCCCCGAGATGACCTGCTTCGGCGAGGAGACGTTCGGTCCGGTCATCTCGCTGTACCGCTTCCACGACGAGGCCGACGCCGTGGCGCGCGCCAACGACGGCGAGTACGGCCTCAACGCCTCCATCTACAGCCGCGACGGCGCCCGGGCCCGCGACCTGGCCCGCCAGGTCAAGTGCGGCACCGTCAACATCAACGAGGCCTTCGGCGCCACCTTCGCCAGCATCGACTCCCCGATGGGCGGCATGCGCGAGTCCGGCATGGGCCGGCGCCAGGGCAGCGAGGGCATCCACCGCTACACCGAGTCCCAGTCTGTCGGCACGCAGCGCCTGCTGCGCTTCGCGCCGATGCTGGGCATGTCCGACGAGCAGTACGCCGGTGTCATGACCGCGAACCTGCGCCTGATGAAGAAGCTGGGGAGGGCCTGACCCATGGGCAAGCACGCGACCTTCGACTACGACGTCCTGGTCATCGGATCCGGCTTCGGCGGCTCGGTCTCCGCGCTGCGACTGACCGAGAAGGGCTACAAGGTCGGTGTCATCGAGGCCGGCGCTCGCTTCGAGGACTCCGACTTCTCCTCCGGCACCCTCGACATCAAGTCCTACCTGTGGGCCCCGGCCCTGGGCTGCTACGGCATCCAGCGCATCGACGCGGTCCGCGACACGATGATCGTGGCCGGCGCGGGCGTCGGCGGCGGGTCCCTGGTCTACGCCAACACGCTCTACGAGCCGCTGCCGGCGTTCTACAACGACGCCCAGTGGAGCCACATCACTGACTGGCGCGACGAGCTGGCGCCCTACTACGACCAGGCCAAGCGGATGCTCGGCGTCGTCGAGAACCCCATCCGCACCCCGGCCGACGACGTGATGGAGAAGGTCGCCACCGACATGGGCGTGGGCGACACCTTCCACCCCACACCGGTGGGCGTCTTCTTCGGCGGCCCCGGTGCGGACCCGGACGAGAAGGTCGCCGACCCGTTCTTCGGTGGTGCCGGCCCCGACCGCAACCCCTGCCGCAACTGCGGCGAGTGCATGTCGGGCTGCCGCCACAACGCCAAGAACACCCTGGTCAAGAACTACCTCTACCTCGCGGAGAAGAACGGCGCGAAGGTGATGCCGCTGACCACGGTCACCCGGGTCAGCCCGCGCGAGGGCGGCGGGTACGACGTCGCGGTGAAGTTCACCAAGGCCCGCCGCGCCACCCCGCGCACCACGCGCACGCTGACGGCCGAGCACGTGGTCTTCGCGGCGGCCTCGCTGGGCACACAGAAGCTGTTGCACCGGATGAAGGACGAGGGCCACCTGCCGGGGCTGTCGGACCGCCTCGGCTACCTCTCGCGCACCAACTCCGAGTCGATCCTCGGCGCCATCGCGCCCAGCGGCGACACCACGGACTACTCCTACGGCGTCGCGATCACCTCCAGCTTCCACCCCGACACCGACACCCACATCGAGCCGGTCCGCTACGGCAAGGGCTTCAACACCATGGCCCTGATGCAGACGGTGCTGACCGACGGCGACGGCGACGAGCCGCGCTGGCGCAGCTGGCTGAAGGAGATGTGGCACCAGCGCGGCAACATCAAGGAGCTCTACGACCTCAAGCACTGGTCCGAGCGCACCGTGATCGCGCTGGTCATGCAGTCGCTGGACAACTCCATCCAGACCTACGGCAAGAAGGGCCTGCTGGGCTGGCGGATGACCTCCCGCCAGGGCCACGGCGCCCCGAACCCGACCTGGATCCCGGTGGCCAACGACGCCGTGCGCCGGATGGCCCGCCTGCTGGGCGGCACGCCCGGCGGCAACATCGGCGAGCCGTTCAACATGCCGCTCACCGCCCACTTCATCGGGGGTTGCGCGATCGGCGACTCCATCGAGAACGGTGTCATCGACCCCTACCAGCGCGTCTACGGCCACCCCGGCCTGCACGTCGCCGACGGGTCGGCGATCAGCGCCAACCTGGGCGTGAACCCGTCGCTGACGATCACCGCCCAGGCCGAGCGGATGATGTCGCTGTGGCCCAACAAGGGCGAGGAGGACGCCCGGCCGCCGCTGGGTGCGGACTACCAGCGGATCGCCCCGGTGCCGCCGGCCTCGCCGGCCGTCCCGGCCGCGGCCCCCGGCGCGCTGCGACTGCCGATCGTGGGGGTCTCCTGAGACCCCTCCTCAGGTCGGTGGTCTGGACCGGGAAAGTATTTCTGATCCGGTCGTGACCTGGACGTAACCCCGGCCCCGGGTGGTCGTTGAGGTGAGCAGACCCGGCAGTCATGCTCCCTCCCAATAGCCGGGTCGCGGTCCAGGCGCTGTCCAGCAGAGCGTGGACGATCAGGGCCCGGCCACCCTCCCTCCCCGGCCGGGCCCTGGTGCATTTTTCCGAGCAAGAGCCGGCGAGGAGATCGAGCAGCCCCGCGGCCGAGGGACGAGGCCGCGACGGACGTGTCGAGATCCGCGGTCAGGAGGCAGGCGCTCGAGCAGCCCCGCAGACCACGACGTTCTGCAGGTGGAACAGCCCGGTGGCCTGCAGAACGTCGTGATCTACGCAGTGTCGAGAGCCACGCACCTGGTGGGGGAGCGGTCGGCTTCTCGCCGATAGGATTCGCCGCATGACGGATGCGCCTGAGCACGACCTGGTCCTCGTCGTCGACTTCGGCGCGCAGTACGCCCAGCTGATCGCCCGCCGGGTGCGCGAGGCGCGGGTCTACTCCGAGATCGTGCCCCACGACATGCCCGTCGCCGAGATGCTGGCGAAGGGCCCCAAGGCCATCATCCTGTCCGGCGGCCCGTCCTCGGTGTACGCCGAGGGCGCCCCGTCGATCGACCAGGCGATGTTCACCAGCGGCACCCCCGTCTTCGGCATGTGCTACGGCTTCCAGCTGATGGCCCTCGGGCTCGGCGGGACCGTCGACAACAACGGTGCCCGGGAGTACGGCCGCACCCCGGTCACCATCGGTGAGCACGGCGTGCTGCTGGAGGGCATCCCCGCCCAGCACAACGTCTGGATGTCGCACGGTGACTCGGTCTCGCAGGCGCCCGAGGGCTTCTCGGTGCTCGCCAGCACCGAGGGCACCCCGGTCGCGGCGTTCGAGAACGTCGAGGCGGGCTTCGCCGGGGTGCAGTGGCACCCCGAGGTGATGCACTCCGAGCACGGCCAGCGCATCCTCGAGCACTTCCTCTGGAACATCGCCAAGTGCGCCCCCACCTGGACCATCGGCAACATCGCCGAGGAGCAGGTGGAGCGGGTGCGCGCGCAGATCGGTGAGGCCGGCCGCGCGATCTGCGGGCTGTCCGGCGGTGTCGACTCCGCGGTCGCCGGTGCGATCGTCGCCAAGGCGATCGGCGAGCGCCTCACCTGCGTCTATGTCGATCACGGGCTGATGCGCAAGGGTGAGTCCGAGCAGGTCGAGCGCGACTTCGTGGCCGCCACCGGGGCGAAGCTGGTCGTGGTCGACGCCGAGAAGCAGTTCCTCGACGCGTTGGCGGGTGTCAGCGACCCGGAGACCAAGCGCAAGATCATCGGCCGCGAGTTCATCCGCACCTTCGAGGCCGCGCAGTCCGACATCATCGACGCCGCCCCCGAGGGCACCACCGTCGGCTTCCTGGTGCAGGGCACGCTCTACCCCGACGTGGTCGAGTCCGGACACGGCGCGGGCGCTGCGACGATCAAGAGCCACCACAACGTGGGTGGCCTGCCCGAGGACATCGAGTTCGAGCTGGTCGAGCCGCTGCGCACGCTCTTCAAGGACGAGGTCCGCGCGGTCGGCGCCCAGCTCGGCCTGCCCGACGTCATCGTCCAGCGCCAACCCTTCCCCGGCCCCGGCCTGGGCATCCGCATCATCGGCGAGGTCACCCGCGAGCGCCTCGACATCCTGCGCGAGGCCGACGCGATCGCCCGCGAGGAGATGACCCGCGCCGGGCTCGACCACGACATCTGGCAGATGCCGGTCGTCCTGCTCGCCGACGTCCGCAGCGTCGGCGTCCAAGGCGACGGTCGCACCTACGGCCACCCGGTGGTGCTGCGCCCGGTCACCTCCGAGGACGCCATGACCGCCGACTGGGCGCGGCTGCCCTACGAGGTGCTGGAGCGGATCTCCACCCGCATCACCAACGAGGTGCCCGAGGTCAACCGGGTCACCGTCGACATCACCAGCAAGCCGCCGGGCACCATCGAGTGGGAGTGATCCCGCGGGTCCCCGCGCGGTCCTTGTTCGGAGTCGTTCGGGAATGACCGACACACCTTCGTCCGTCTGATCATCGCGGCAGAGTGCAGCACATGCCCTCCCTGCAGCGTATTGCGCGCCTCCTGCCGTCATGCATGATCGCCACCTTGATCCTGCCTGCCGCGCTGGTGACGAGCACAGCCACCGCGGTCGAGCCGGACCTCGACCTGGAAATCATCGATGTCGTGCTGGACAAGTCAACGTGGTCGCGCGGCGATCATGTCGGTGGTGATCTCCGACTTCAGACCGGGTGCCAGGCCGTCGTCTCCTTCGAGGACGCGACGCCTCCCGAGCCTGGCACCGATGGCTACTACGAGTTGCGCGTCGACGGCTACGAGTGGCCGATAGGCACGGCCTACACCTTCCAAGACGAGCTGCCGACGTCGCTCACGACCTACGGTTGCTATGCCTTGTCGACCGACGAGCCGTCGAGGCTCACCCTGGAGTACCACCAGTTCGACAGGTCGGCCGGTCAGTACGGCGAGTACGTCGAGTCCGCCCGGAGCCAGGTCTACTCCTACCAGCACGAGGTGGTCGGTCAGCCCACGGCAGCGACCGTCTCTGGCCCGGAGGGCGGAGTCGGCGACGACTACGACTACATCGTCTTGGAGACGGGCGAAGAGGCGACCATCTCCTTCACCGGAAGCTGGGACGAGGACGTCGACGTGATCGCGCGCGTCACGGCCACCCACGGCTGGAAGCCGATGGCCAAGCAGGTGAAGGGGCAGGTCGAGATCCCGACCACGTACGACGAGGCCACCCAGACCTTCTCGTTCGTTCCGGAGGAGCGCCTGTCCGGACGGACGGTCTACGTGACCGTCCAGGGCAAGGACGCGTCACCCGGGGGCGCACGAGCCGACGCCCTGTGGACCTGGGCGCCGGGCCTGCTCGTGGACCCCGGGGCGAAGCCCACTCGACGCTCATGGGTCAAGACGTTCGGCTCGGTGGACAAGAAGAAGTCCTCGATGTGGTTGCACACCACCAAGGCATCGGCCACGAAGAAGGGCAAGAAGGCTGGTCTGAAGTTCCTCTACCAGGGCTGGCTCGGCGATGGGGTGTCGTACTCCTGGCATTCCAACGTGCGCACCATCGGTCTCGGCGAGGTCGGCGGGTGCCCGGCGGTCGACGAGTTCGTCCGCGTGACCGCGTTGGTGCCGGGCAGCTTGCCCCGCGTCAAGACGTTCACGATGCCCGCGCCGAGCTGCCGTAGCAGTGCCGGCGAACCAGCCGCGCACGGCGAGGCAGTGGGGACCGGGAGCGTCGGCAGCACCGACTGAGACCCGTACGGGGTGGTCGGCGGTGGTCGACCATCCCGTACGAGGGGTCGCGCCACGCCTGCCGCTTGTCCCTACCAGGGCGCCTTGACGTAGTCCTTGAGGAAGCAGCCGAACAGGTCCTCGCCGGCCTCGCCGCGCACGATCGGGTCGTAGACCCGAGCCGCGCCGTCGACGAGGTCCAGCGGGGCGTGCCAGCCCTCGGCGGCGATGCGCAGCTTCTCCTGGTGCGGGCGCTCGTCGGTGATCCAGCCGGTGTCCACCGAGGTCATCAGGATCCGGTCGGTCTCGAACATCTCGGTCGCCGAGGTGCGCGTCAGCATGTTGAGCGACGCCTTGGCCATGTTGGTGTGCGGGTGTCCCGCGCCCTTGTAGCGCCGTCCGCCGAACTGCCCCTCCATCGCGCTCACGTTGACGACGTACGCGCGGCGCGCACCGCGGGCGATCGCCGCGCGCATCGCGGGGCGCAGGCGCGAGACCAGCAGGAACGGCGCGATCGCGTTGCAGAACTGCACCTCGAGCAGCTCCAGCGGGTCCACCTCGTCGACGACCTGGGTCCAGGAGTTGGTGGTCTGCAGGTCCGGCAGCAGCCCGCCGGCGTCGACGGCGGTGCCGGCCAGGTGCGCGTCGAGGGAGGCGTGGCCCGCCTTGAGTGCCAGCGCGGTGAGGCTGGCGGCGTTGTGCGCCGCCTGCGCCTGCTCGGCGGACTCCCCCTCGTGGTGGGCCACGGAGTGCTCGCGCAGCGCCCCGGTGATCGCCGCGGGGTGTGCCTCGGAGATCCGGTCGAAGGAAACCATCTCCGGCAGCACGGGCAGGTCTGGCAGCGGGGCCGACTCCATCTCCACCAGCTGGGAGTAGGCGCCGGGACTGCGCCGCACGGTCTGGCAGGCGTTGTTGATGAGGATGTCGAGCGGGCCGGCCGCGGCCACGTCGTCGGTCAGCGCCACCACCTGCGTCGGGTCGCGCAGGTCGATGCCGACCACGGTGAGGCGGTGCAGCCAGTCGGCTGAGTCCTCCATCGCCGCGAACCGGCGCACCGCGTCCTTGGGGAAGCGGGTGGTGATGGTCAGGTCGGCCCCGTCACGCAGCAGCCGCAGCGCGATGTACATGCCGATCTTGGCCCGCCCGCCGGTGAGCAGCGCGCGGCGGCCGGTCAGGTCGGTGCGCTGGTCGCGCTTGGAGTGGGAGAACGCGGCGCAGTCGGGGCACAGGCCGTGGTAGAACGCGTCGACCAACGTGTAGTCGGTCTTGCAGATGTAGCAGCCGCGGGCGGTGATGAGCTCCCCGGC
Source organism: Nocardioides sp. REDSEA-S30_B4 (assembly GCF_001627265.1). Lineage (NCBI taxonomy): Bacteria > Bacillati > Actinomycetota > Actinomycetes > Propionibacteriales > Nocardioidaceae > Nocardioides > Nocardioides sp. REDSEA-S30_B4. Next base: position 34,107 of record NZ_LUPI01000030.1, read on the forward strand.
GTAGGCGCCCTGCGCGGTGGAGACCAGCGGCAGGCCGGCGGTCTCGTCGTCGATGCGCAGGGCCGAGCCGGTGGCGGTGCGCTCGACCACGGCACGGTCGTGGGCCGCTCGCTCGGCGCGCAGCGCAGCACGACGGGTCTTCTTGATCAGCTTCCACATGTGCCCGGTGGCGTGCTTGACCGTGCGCACGTCGGGGTGGTCGGGCGCCAGCAGGTGCAGCTCGGAGAGTACCTTCAGCGTCGTGGCGAGCTCGTCGGGGTCGACGCGCTCGAGGTACGACGTGGGGGTGGCCGAGGGCTCCGCGGGCCCCGTCTCTGGCACAGTCACCGGGAGACCATACGCGGCCCCGCGTGTTCGGACATGTTCGGACTTGTTCGGGGGTGTAGCGCGGAAACCCTTAACAGGGTCGGCCGTCACCCCTATCCTTCTCGCCGTGAGGCTCGGATGACCACGTTTGACCAGATCGCGGGGGACCTCCAGGCCCGCCGCGCGGCTGCGGGGTCCCCGTCCTACGCCGAGATCGCCCTGCGCATCGCCAGGATCCGCGAGCTGCGAGGAGGCGCCGAGGCGCACTCCCGCCCGGCGCGCACCACCGTCTACGACGCCTTCCGCGAGGGCCGTCGCCGCATGGACACCGCGCTCGTGCTCGACATCGTCCGTGCCCTGGGTGCCAGCGAGGCCGAGGTCGACGAGTGGGCCGAGCGCTGCCGCACCGCCCACGCCGGGGCCGCACCGACGCCGGTGGGGGAGCCGGCGCCCGCCCCGGAGCCCGAGCTGCCGCCCGAGCCCCCGGCGCCGCCGCCGGCACCGCCGACCGTGAAGGCGGCACTCCTGCTCTGCCTGGGCTGCCTGGCGATCAACCTCTTCGGCCGGTGGCTCGTCGACGTCCTGGAGATCCCGCTCTACCTCGACATGGTCGGCACCGCGGTCACCGCGATCATCCTGGGCCCCTGGTGGGGTGCCGGCGTGGGCCTGTCGAGCAACCTGCTCGGCGTCGGCATCTCCGGCTACGACTCCATCCCGTTCGCCGTCGTCAACGTCGCCGGGGCGCTGGTCTGGGGCTACGGCGTGCGGCGGTTCCGGATGGGCACCACCGTCCCGCGCTTCTTCGGGCTCAGCGCCATCACGGCCCTGTGCTGCTCGGTGCTCGCCGTGCCGATCATCCTGGCGCTCAACGGCGAGACCGGCAACGGCGCCGACGACGTCCGGGTCATCATCCAGGACGTCGTGAACTCGTCGTGGCTGGCCGTGGCCAGCTCCAACATCATCACCTCGCTGGCCGACAAGACCATCTCCGGCGCGGTGGCGCTCCTCGCGGTCGACGTGCTGCCCTGGACCGTCGTGGCCTCGATGAGACCGCTGATGCCGCTGGCCGGGTCGCGACCGGAGCCGGCAGTACGCTCCACCGCATGAGCAGCCCCCAGGCCCACCTCGTCCTGACCGTCATCGGAGCCGACCGTCCCGGGCTGGTCTCGGCGGTCTCCGCCCCCGTCGAGCGGCACGGCGGCAGCTGGCAGCAGTCGCAGATGGCGCGGTTGGCCGGTGAGTTCGCCGGCATCGTGCTGGTGAGCGTGCCCGAGGCTGCGGTCGAGGCGCTCGAGGCCGACCTGGCGGCGCTGGCGGGCGACGGGCTGCGCGTCGACGTACGCCGCACCGACGCTCCCGCGGAGTCGTCCCCGACCAGTGTGGCGCTGCACCTACTGGGCACCGACCGCCCCGGCATCGTCGCGGAGATCTCGCGCACGATCGCCGCTCACGGGGTCGGCATCGAGAGCCTGGCCACCGACCTGCGAGAGGCTCCGATGGCCGGTGGTCTGCTGTTCGAGGTCGACGCCGAGCTGAGTGCCCCGGACGGGTCCGGCCTCGACGAGCTGCGCGCCGCCCTGGAGCAGATCGCCGACGAGCTGATGGTCGAGCTCAGCCTCGAGTGACCTTCCGGGTCCGCCGGCGCAGCTGGAGGATTCGCAGGGAGCCGGCCGTCGCGGTGAGCAGGATGCCCGCGGCGACGGCGATCAGGAGGGCGACCGCCACCGGTGCCTCCCCCTCGAAGGAGAGGAACCGCACCGTGGTGGTGTCGGTGTTCTGGGCGATGAACACGACCAGGAGCACCAGCAGCAGGCCCAGCCCGACGGTCCCGACCCACACGCCGCTGGTCCGCGACCCGCGCAGCGGGTTCTCGGGCTGCTTCTCGGAGCTGGACGGCCGCGACGGCTCGCTCGGCTCCGGCGACTCGGGCGACCCAGGCGCCGTGGGCTGGGTCTCGGGCTGCTCGTTCGGGGTGCTCACGACGCCAATGTAGTGGGCTGGTGGGCTGGACCAGTTCGCCCGCATGGCGGGATCTCGCGGTCGTTCACCTGACAGGCGCCGGCTCGCGGCTTAGTGTTCTTCATGAACCGCTGGTGACCCGAGACACCAGCGGTTCTCTACATTTCCGGGTGCTCCGCCACTCCCAGGGGCCGCAGCACGTCCTGGGCGAAGCGTTCCAGCCCGTCGAGCTTCTGCTCCAGGCTGACGTCGAGACCGTGGTAGTAGGCCCACGGCATGGTCATGACGTCGGTGACGCCCAGCTCGGCCGCCCGGGCGAACTGCTCGGGGGTGAAGGCGTCGGTGAGCGCGGTGATGACCGAGAAGTCGCGCTCGTTGCCGGCCTCCTCGCGCATCCGGGCGAGGGTCGCGGCGTGCGACGCCGCCTCCTCCACGGTGTAGAGGTCGCCCACCCAGCCGTCGTGGCGGGCGGCGCGACGGAAGGCGACCTCCGACAGCCCGCCGACGTAGACCGGGATGCGCTCGCCCGGCGTCGGCTCCATGACCATGCGCGGGGCGGAGTAGAACTCGCCGTCGAACTCGGTCCAGCCGGGCGCCCACAGCGCCTCCATGAGCCGCAGCGCCTCGTCGGTGCGACGCCCGCGCGTGCGGAAGTCCTGCTCGAGCAGCTCGAACTCCTCGCGGCACCACCCGATGCCCACCCCCAGGGCGACCCGGTCGCCGGAGAGCACCGCCGCGGTGCCCACCGACTTGGCGACCTGGAAGGGGTTGCGGATGGCCGGGACGTAGACTGAGGTGAAGAAGCGCAGCCGGGTCGTCACCGCCGCCAGCGACCCGATCAGCACCCACGGGTCCGGCCATGCCGCGTCCCGGTCCCACCGTCGCTCACCGTCGGCGGTGTAGGGGTAGGGCGTCTGGAGGGTCTCCAGGTCCACGACGTGGTCGGGGACGGCCATAGCGTGGTAGCCGAGCCGGTCGGCTGCCCGCGCCAGGGCGGGTAGCTCGGTCACGGGCAGGTAGGCGGTGCTGAGGCTGAAGCGCACCTCGGCACCCTACTGCCGGACTAGAACAGGTTCTACTCTCTCCGGGTCACTCGTCGCGGACGACGTGGACCGCTGCCTCCTCCGCGGAGGCTGCGGCGCCGTCGATGCCGACGTCGTCGCCCACGAGGTCCTTCTCGGTGTCCTCGCCCAGGCCCTGGTCGGGGTCGACGAGCCGTCCGGCGCGCTCGTCCCCGACCTCGCCGTCGTCGAGGTTCTCGGTCGGGACCTCGGCGTAGGGGTCCGGCTCCGGCTCCTCCTGGGCGATCCGCTGGTCGAGCGACTCGCCGGTGGCCTCCTCGTAGGGCGTGTTGCCGTAGCCCTGGGCCGGTGAGTACTTCTCCGGGGGTGAGTAGCCCCGGTCGAGCTCGTCCTCCACGTCGCCCTCGACGTCGGTGAGGTTGTCCAGCCCGACGGGCTGGTCCTCGTCGTCGACGCTGTAGTCGCCGTAGCTCTCCGCGGCGGTCGTGGCGTCGGGATCCAGGTCGGTCGGTTCGCTCTGGCTCATGTAGCCAACCTAGGCACGCCACCGGCCGGACCGTCCCACCCCCTCAGGCGATCCGCCAGCGGGGTAGCGCGTCCGGTTGCTCCTCCCGCAACCAGCCCACCAGCGCCTCCCGCACGTGGCAGCGCAGGTCGTAGAGCGTGGGGGCGTCGTACGACGTCACGAGCACGCGTACCCGGACCAACCCCTCCACGGCGTCAGTCACCTGCAGGTGCGACACCCGGCCGTCCCAGAGGTTGCCGGCGGCGGCCATCACGGTGGGCAGGTGCGCGCGCAGCCGGTCGGTGTCCACGCGCCAGTCCAGGTCCATCTCGACCGACCCCATCAGCTCGGAGTTGCGCCGGGTCCAGTTCTGGAACGGCGTGGTGGTGAAGTAGGTGGACGGGAGGATCATCCGCCGGTCGTCCCAGATGCGGACCACGACGTAGCTGAGCGTGATCTCCTCGATGGTGCCCCACTCGCCCTCGACGATGACGGCGTCCTCGACCTTGATGGCGTCGTTGAAGGCCAGCTGGATGCCGGCGAAGACGTTGGCCAGCGTGGACTGGGCGGCCAGGGCGGCCACGACGGAGATGAGGCCGGCGGAGGCGAGCACGGAGGCGCCCAGGGCGCGCACGCCGGGGAAGCTGAGCAGGATGGCACCGAGGGCGACCACGACCACCGCGGCGACCGTGAGGCGGCGCACCAGCAGCACCTGGGTCCGGACCCGGCGCGCCACGCGGTTGTCCCTGACGTCGGTGCGGGCGCGACCCAGCGTGAGGTCCTCGAGGAAGAGCAGGACCGCGCACAGCAGCCAGGCGCCGACGACGATGCCGGTGATGCGCAGGCCCAGTGCGCCGGCCGACCACGCCCAGTGCTCGGCCCCGCGTGGCCGGACGCTGGCGACCCAGCCGTTGGCCGCGAGGACCAGCGCGAGGGCGCGGAACGGGACGCGCGCGGAGTCCGACAGCGCCGCTCCCGGTGGCCAGCGCCGTGCCAGCAGCCGGAACGCGACGTGCGCGGCCAGCACCAGCGCCAGTGCCCCGCCCAGGGCGGAGCCGGCGGCGATCAGGGCGTTCGTCCACGACAGGGCCATGGCTCCATCGTGGGGGAGACCCCTAACGGGCGGCGTACAAGGTGGTGCGCTCGCGGACGGGTCGGTCGATGCCGGCGCCGATGTCGACGAGCTCGGCGACGGTCTTGGCCGACCCGTGCTCGGAGCCGGCCATCCGGGAGATCGTCTCCTCCATCAGGGTGCCGCCGAGGTCGTTGGCCCCCGCCCGGAGCATCGCCCGGGTGCCCTCGACACCCAGCTTGACCCAGGAGGTCTGGATGTTGTCGATCCGCCCGTGCAGCAGGATCCGCGCCATCGCGTGGACCGCGAGGTTGTCGCGCATCGTCGGCCCGGGGCGGGCGACGCCGGCGAGGTAGATCGGTGCGGAGGTGTGCACGAAGGGCAGCGGCACGAACTCAGTGAACCGGGCGGCGCCGTGCTCGAGGGCCTCGTCCTGCATCCGGGAGAGGACGCGCAGGTGGCCGACCCAGTGCCGCGGGTTGTCGACGTGGCCGTACATCATCGTCGAGGTCGTCGGCAGCCCGATGCGGTGCGCGGTGGAGACGATGTCGATCCAGGTCCGGGCGGGTAACTTGCCCTTGGTCAGCACCCAGCGGACCTCGTCGTCGAGGATCTCCGCCGCGGTGCCCGGCAACGACCCGAGCCCCGACTCGCGGGCCTTGATCAGGAAGTCCTCCACCGACAGGCCGGTGCGGGCCGTGCCGTTGACGACCTCCATCGGCGAGAAGGCGTGCACGTGCATCTCCGGCACCCGCTGCTTGACCGCGGTCGCGAGGTCGAAGTACGCCGAGGCCGGCAGGTCGGGGTCGATTCCGCCCTGCATGCACACCTCGGTCGCGCCGAGGTCCCACGCCTCCGCAGCGCGGTCGGCGACCTCGTCCATCGACAGCGTGTAGGCGTCGGCGTCGGTCTTGCGCTGCGCGAAGGCGCAGAAGCGGCAGCCGACGTAGCAGACGTTGGTGAAGTTGATGTTCCGGTTGACCACGTAGGTCACGTCGTCGCCCACGACCTCGCGGCGCAGGTCGTCGGCCAGCCGGCACACCTGCTCCAGCAGCGGGCCCTCGGCGGTCATCAGGGTCAGGGCGTGCTCGTCGGAGAGGTTGCCCGGGTCGGCCTCGGCGGCGGCCAGCGCCTCGCGGCCCTCGCTGTGCAGCACCGCGGGGGCTCCGGTGATGGTCGCCGCGGCGCCGACGCTCTCCCAGTCGCCGTAGACCTCGGCGAAGTCCGAGCGCCGGTCCTCGGTGCGGCCCCCTCCTGGCCCCTCTGCGTCGATGGCGGCGAACAGGTCGGTCCTGCCGGTGGACTCCAGTCCACCGTCGGGCTCCTGCCACGCCAGCCCCTCGGGTCGTACGCCGGGTCGGGCGAGCCCCTCGGGGGTGGCCAGGGCGGCCACGTGGGACCGCACGCGGGGGTCGATCCAGGCCGCGTCACCGGCCAGCGAGGCGCGGACGTACTCCGGGTGGACCGTGAGCCGCGCGGCCAGCTCGAAGCCGGCCTCGGCGCTGATCTCGCGCAACCGCTCCACCGAGGGCCAGGGGCGCTCGGGGTTCACGTGGTCCGGCGTCAGCGGGGACACCCCGCCCCAGTCGTCGATGCCGGCGCCGAGCAGCGCGTGGCACTCGGCGAGGTCGGTGAGGTTGGGCGGTGCCTGGACCCGCGCCCTGGGGCCCAGCACGAGCCGGGTGACGGCGATCGCGGCGAGGTACTCGTCCAGGCCGAGGTCGTCGGCGTGCCGCATCGCGGTGTCGGGCTTGGCCCGGAAGTTCTGGACGATCACCTCCTGGATCGCCCCGTAGGCCGTCGCGGAGCCGCGCAGCGCGAAGATCGTGTCCGCACGCTCCTCCAGCGTCTCGCCGATGCCGACCAGCAGTCCGGTGGTGAAGGGGATCGAGAGACGACCGGCGTCCTCGAGCACCCGCAGTCGCACCGCCGGGTCCTTGTCGGGGGAGCCGAAGTGGGCCTCGCCCTTGGTCTCGAAGAGCCGCCGCGAGGTGGTCTCGAGCATCATCCCCATCGACGGGGAGACCGGCTTGAGGCGGTTCATCTCCTCCCACGACATGACGCCGGGGTTGAGGTGCGGCAGCAGCCCGGTCTCCTCCAGCACCCGCACCGCCATCGCACGGACGTAGGCCAGCGTGGAGTCGTAGCCCTGCTCGTCGAGCCACGCGCGCGCCTCGGGCCAGCGGTCCTCGGGCCGGTCGCCGAGGGTGAACAGCGCCTCCAGGCAACCCATCGCCGCCCCCTGGGAGGCGATCGCGAGGATCTCGTCGGGCGAGAGGTAGGGCGCCCGGCCCTCCCGGGCCGCCTGGCCCGGGGTCTCCACGAACGTGCAGTAGTGGCACCGGTCGCGGCACAACCGCGTGACCGGGATGAACACCTTCGGCGAGTACGTCACCACGCCCGCACGACCCGCGGCCTCCAGGCCGGCGTCGCGCACCCGCGCCGCCGCGGTGCACAACCGCTGCAGGTCCTCGCCGGACGCGGCGAGCAGCACCGTCGCCTCGGCCGGATCCAGCCGAGCGCCACGCTCGACGCGGGCCAGCGCCCGGCGTACCTGCTGCGGGGTGGGCTGCTCGTTCATCGACTCAGGCTAACGACCGGGCGGCGCGCCACGTGACCTGGCCCACCGGCCAAGACGGGTGCTTGAACGGGGTCCGACGGGTCTGGAGGGACCGTCCGGACTTGTTCGATCATCGGACCGTGACTTTTCCTTGACGTCGATCGTTTGGTTGTCTGGAGGCCAGCGGCGCATGGGGGACACACAGGCATGAGCACTGACATGAGCACAGGCACGACCACAGGTACGACCACAGGCATGACCACCGACGAGGTACCCAGCAGGGCGAGGCTCGGACGCCTCGCCCTGGTCGGGGCTGCCGCGGTGCTGGTCGTGGCACCGATCATGGCTGGGCTGGTCCTGGCCTGGCAGGTCCACCCGCTCTGGGTCGTGCCGGCCTACCTGGTCGGCATCCCGGCGTGGCTCACGCTGCTCAGCGGCGCCTGGAGCCTGGTCGGCCGGCTGCGGCCGACGCGCGACGAGCCGCTCGGTGCTGCGGCTCCTGCGGATGGTGCGGGCTCCGCCGGCGAGCAGCTGCCGGCGGTGCGCACCGAGCTGCGGCTGCCGCCCCCGCGGACCGAGGTCCCCTCGACGGCGCGGACCGAGGTCCGCACCCTCGCGACGGGGGCGGCGCCGCGGGTGCTCAGGACACCCACTCCTTGATCTGGGCGATGGTGCCGGCCGGGTCGTCGCTGGCCGGGGTGACCGACAGGTGCGTCACGCCGGACTCCTTGAACGCGGCGATGCGCTCCTTGACGTAGGACTCGGGACCCACGAGGTTGCCCGCCTCGAGCCACTCGAGCGGGACCAGTGCCTCGGCCTCCTTCTTCTTGCCCGAGAGGTAGAGGTCCTGGATCTCCTTGGCCTCCTTCTCGAAGCCGTACTCGCAGGCCAGCTGGTTGTAGAAGTTCTTGTCGCGTGCGCCCATGCCGCCGACGTAGAGGGCGTACATCGGGCGCATGAAGTCCAGCAGCGCCTTGGTCTCCGGGCCCTCGCCGATCGCGACCATGCCGCCGGCGCAGATCTCCAGCGGGGCCAGGTCGGCCGAGCGCTTGGCGGCACCGCGGGCCAGCGGCTCGCCCCAGACCTGGTGGGCCTTCTCGGGGAAGTAGAGGAACGGCAGCCAGCCGTCGGCGACCTCGGCGGTCATCGCGACGTTCTTGTCGCCGAGGGCGGCCACCCACAGGGGGACGCTGGGGCGCTCGGGCTTGTTGAGCAGCTTCAGCGGCTTGCCCAGGCCCAGGCCCTCGCCCTCGGGCAGCGGCAGCGAGATCGTCTTGCCCTGGTAGTCGAGCTTCTCGTGGCGCAGGCCCATCCGCAGCACCTCGATGACCTCGCGGGTGCGGGTCAGCGGGCGGTCGTAGGGCAGGCCGTGGAAGCCCTCGATGACCTGCGGGCCCGAGGCGCCGAGGCCGAGCACCGCGCGTCCGCCGGAGACGTTGTCGAGGCCGGCGGCGGTCTGCAGCAGCGCGCCGGGGGTGCGGGAGTAGACGTTGAGGATGCCCGCACCGATCTGCACGGTCTCGGTCTTGGCAGCGAGGTAGCCCATCAGGGTCGGGGCGTCGAAGCCGTACGGCTCGGCGACCCAGATCAGGTCCAGGCCCGCCTTCTCCAGGCCGACGACCTGGTCGGCGGTCTCGCGCGGGTTGCCGGCGTAGACGAGCGGCATCGACAGCTTCATGGGGACCTCCACGGCTCCGGGGTGGTGTACGTCGACCGTGACAGTATCAGTGTCACGATCGGTCCGGGAGGGAGACGTGGTCACCCGTCGGCGAGGCCCAGGGCCCGCCCGAGCGCACCCGCCAGCGCCGCGGCGTACTCCGTGGTGAGGTGGTCGGTGTCGCGGTAGGACAGCGTGTCGCCGATGACCACGGGGCACAGGTCCTGCCAGCACAGCCAGGGGGTCGGGTCGACCACGTCGGCGCCGTGCAGCAGCGCCACCTTGACCGCCACGTCGCCGAGCAGCGTCGAGCGCTCGACGGGGGTGAACATGCAGTCCAGCAGGCTGGGCCGCGAGCTGGTGAGGCAGTCGCCCGGGTCGTGCCCGGCCTTCGGGACGTCGCGGATGAGCACGGTGCGGTCGGCGGCGGTGTCGAGCTCGTCGAAGAGCGAGTCGTAGCCGTCCTCGAGGACGTCGGCCACCTCGTCGAGCTGCTCGTGGCGCTCGCCGTCGACCCAGACGCCGTTGACCGGCGGTGAGGACGCCACGATCGCGAGGTCGGGGGAGAGTGCCGCCACCGTGGCCATGCTCCACTCCTGGAACTCCTCGCAGGCCTCGAAGACGACGGCCTCGCGGACCGGCGCCACCGTGACGTGGGCGGCCGGGCACTGCGGCTTGACGAGGTAGTAGGCCCGCCAGCCGTGCTCGGAGGCGATCTGCTCCAGCGCCGGGATCCAGGCCCGGGCGTGGGAGTCGCCGAGCAGCACCAGGGTGCGGTCGCCGGAGCTGTCCCCGCGCGGGCACAGCGCGCGGACGTCGGCGTCCTCGTAGTCGCAGGCGCCGACGTCGGCGATCGAGCTGCGCAGGTCGAGGAGGTTCGGGGTGAGGTCGGAGGGGATGTCGACCTCGTTGCGGGCCGCCTCGACCGAGGCGCGCACCAGGGCGACGGCCCGCTCGTGCTCGGCCAGCCGGGCGGCCTCGTCGACGGTGATCGCCGGGTTGTCGCCGTCCTCGCCGCCCTGGACGCCGGTCCACCACCAGCCGCCGCCCACGGTCGCGGCGACCAGGACGAGGCTGGCGGGGTAGAGGACCAGGCTGCGGGGCACCGTGAGTCGGCGCGCCGGGAACCCGTGGCGGAACGGCTGCTCGACGAAGCGGTAGGTGAGCGCGGCGAGGTTGACCACGACGAGCACCACCGCGGCGGTCTCGACGGCGGTGAGCTCGCGACCGGCGCTGCGCTCGGTGAGGACCAGCGCGGGCCAGTGCCACAGGTAGAGGGAGAAGGACCAGTCACCGACCCGGCGCATCACCGGGTTGTCCAGCAGCCACCGGACCGGGGCGAGGAGCAGCCCGGGCGTGGAGCCGACCAGCAGCAGGGCGGCCGTACCGAGGACGGGGAGGGCGGCGGCGTACCCGGGGAAGGGCGTGGTCTCGTCGATGACCACGACCGCGGCGGCGATCGCGGCGACGCCGGCGAGCGAGAGTAGCCAGCCCAGCAGGCGCGGCAGGCGCGACGCCAGGCGGGGGGCGACGAGGGCGACGAGGGCGCCGATGCCGAGCTCCCAGACGCGCGCGGGGGTCGAGAAGTACGCCGACGTCGGCGAGGTCTGCGTGACGTGCACCGACCAGGCGAACGACGCGGCCGTCACCACGAGCAGCACGGCCAGCACCGACCCACGGGCCAGGCGCTGCTGCTTGCCGCGGCGGCTCAGGACGCGCGCAGCGACCGTCACGCCGATGAGCAGCAGCGGCCAGACGAGGTAGAACTGCTCCTCCACCGCCAGCGACCAGTAGTGCTGCAGCGGCGAGGGCCCGGTCTCGGCGGCGAAGTAGTAGACGCCCTGCTGGGCGAAGTGGACGTTGGCGAGGAACGCCGCGGACCAGGCGGCGTCGTCGAGCACGTCTCGGGCGTCGATGATCGTGGTCCAGAAGAGCGACATCACGACCGTCGCGACCAGGACCACCGTCGCCGCGGGCAGGATGCGCCGCGCCCGACGGGCCCAGAAGCCGGTCAGCGAGAGCGCGCCCCCGCGCTGGAGCTCGGAGAAGAGCAGCCCGGAGATGAGGAAGCCGGAGATGACGAAGAAGACGTCGACCCCGACGAAGCCCCCCGGGAGGTGGGGCACCCCCGCGTGGGCGGCGACGACCGTGAGGACTGCGACGGCGCGCAGCCCCTGGACATCACCGCGGAACCCGCCGGACACGCCCGCGACGGTATCAAGGGTTGGCTCCACGTCGGCAGGGTGAGCAGCGGGTGCGAAGATCCGGCACGACCCGTCCGCGTCCAGGAGAGGACCACTCGTGAGCGAGACCCCCACCACCTACCGCGTCGCCGTCATGGGAGGCACCGGCCCCCAGGGCAAGGGGCTGGGCTACCGCTTCGCCCGTGCCGGCCACGACGTGGTGCTCGGCTCCCGGGCCGCCGAGAAGGCCGTCCCGGTCGCGGCCGAGGTCACCGAGCGCCTCGCTGGCGTCGAGGGTGCCGGCACCGTCACCGGGGCCGCCAACGCCGACGCCTGCGAGCAGGCCGACGTCGTGCTGCTCGCCGTCCCCTACGACGGCCACGACGAGCTCGTCGCCTCGCTGCCGCTGGCCGGCAAGACCGTCATCTCCTGCGTGAACCCGCTGGCCTTCGACAAGCGCGGCGCCCACGGCCGCGTCGTCGACGGCGGCGAGGGCTCGGCCGCCGAGGAGGCCCAGCGCCTGCAGCCCGAGGCCACCGTGGTCGGCGCCTTCCACAACGTCTCCGCCGTCCTGCTGTGGGGCGAGGACGACTTCCTCGACGAGGACGTCCTCGTCGTCGGCGACGTGCTCGAGGCCAAGGAGGTCGCGATGGACCTCGCCGCCTCGGTCACCGGTCGCCGCGGCATCGACGGCGGCAAGCTGCGCCTCGCGCGCCAGCTCGAGCCGTTCACGGCCGTGCTGATCTCGATCAACCGCAAGTACAAGACCCACGCCGGTCTGCGCATCACCGGCCTCGAGGGCCACTGAGGGGCCACTGATCACCTGACGTTCACCCGACCGTTCACCCCGGCGTCGCCGGGGTGAGGGTCGGGGCTCGCACCGTGGCGGGGTGACCACCACACCCGTCTCCCGGCTCGCGGTGCGCCGCACGTCCTCGCTGGCCGTCACGCCGGCCGTCGCCGGTCACCGCGGCGCCAGCGGCCACCGGCCCGAGCACACCCTCGAGGCCTACCGCCACGCCATCGCCCTCGGCGCCGACGAGATCGAGCTCGACCTCGTGAGCACCGCCGACGGGGTGCTGGTGGCCCGGCACGAGAGCGAGCTCTCGGTGACCACCGACGTGGCGGACCGTCCCGAGCTCGCGCACCGGCGCAGCACCCGGGTGGTCGACGGCCGCCCCGTGGAGGGCTGGTTCGTCGAGGACCTCACCCTCGACGAGGTCCGGCTGGTGCGTGCGCGCGAGCGCTGGCCCGCCCTGCGCGCCGGCTCAGCGGCGTACGACGGCGTGCTGGGGGTGCCGACCTTCGACGAGGTCCTCACGATGCTGGCCGAGGAGTCCGCGCGGCACGGCCGCAGCGTCGGCGTGCTGGTCGAGCTCAAGGACCCCGCCCACTCCGCGTCCCTCGGCCTGGACCTGGCCGAGCCGCTGCTGGACGACCTGCGCCGCCACCGCCGCGACCACAGCCGCTCGCGGGTCAGCGTGATGAGCTTCGAGCCGACGGTGCTGCGCTCGCTGGCCGGCCGGACCCGGGTGCCGCTGATCCAGCTGGTCGAGCGGCTCGACGAGCGGCCCGCGGACTGGGCGATGACCGGCGACCCGCGGACCTTCGCGGACCTGGTCACTCCGGCCGGGCTGGCCCTGGTCGAGCGGTACGCCGACGGCATCGGCGCCCGGCACTCCCTGGTGGCCCACGACGCGGGTGACCGGGTGCTGCCGACCCGGCTGGTCCGCGACGCGCACCGTGAGTGGCTCTCGGTGCACGTGTGGACGCTGCGTGCCGAGGACCGCTTCCTGCCCGCGGCGTTCCGGGGCGGCGACGGCCCCGCCGGCCACGGTGACCTGCGGGGCTACGCCGCGCTGCTGCTGGAGATGGGGGTCGACGGGCTCATCACCGACCAGCCCGAGCTCTGCCTGGCCGCCCGCGACCTGCTCGAGGTCTGAGCGCGGCTAGCTCCAGCGGTCGCGTCGGGCGGCGCCCGACACGGCGCTGGCCACCAGGCCCGCGGCCCCGGCCAGGACGAACGGCACCGGCAGCAGCCAGCGCACGTCGCCGCCGTCCACGGCGTCGGTGGTGAACAGCGCCCACACCGCGACCAGGCCGAGGAACGTCAGGCCCATCACCAGCTGGCCGATGTTGACCGGGTGGCGGCCGGCCTCCCAGATCGTCGGCTTCTGCTCCTGCATCTGCTCCGGCTCCTGCACGTGCTCGCTCATCGGGTCCTCACCACGATCTCTCCCAGGTTGGTCTCGGCGTCCAGCTGCAGCACCGGGCTGCCCGGACCGCCGTCGTGCGTCTCGGTGGCCTGCGTGTCGATCCCGCCGCGCTGCTCCCCGAAGAGCCGGATCTCGCCGGGCCCGTGCACCGTGGCCGTCGCCTCGACGGTGAGGTCGCGGGGGACCAGCACCTCGATCCGCCCGACCTGCACGGTGATGTCGAGGACCCGGCCGTCGAGCTCGTCGAGGTCCTCGATGTCGCGCAGGTCGATGACCAGCTCGCCGACGCCCATCCGGTACGACGGGTCCAGCGACGCCGCGCTCGTCGGCGCCTCCTGCAGCGGCTCGGTGTCGATCCGGTCGGCGGCGGTCGCGCCGAGGAGGACCGGCACGGTGAGCAGGCCGACCAGGATGAGCCCGCCGGCGCGGCCGAAGAAGGAGCCGACGACGAGCATCGTGCCGATCACGCCCAGCGCGAGCGCGGGGTAGGCGCCGTCGGCCACGGAGGCCCCCGCCAGGTCGACGGTGCCCAGGACGCCGAGCGCCAGCGTGACCAGGGCGGCGGTGAACCAGAACAGTCGCGGTCCGCGACGGCGCGGGTCCCGGACCACGGGCGGCGGGGGCGCCACCCAGGTCTGCTGTGGCGCCACCCACGTCTGCTGCGGTGCCTGCTCGCCGACCCAGCCCTGGGCGGACTGGCCGTACCCGTGCTGAGGCCCGTGCTGAGGCCCGTGCTGGGGCCCGTGCTGGGGCGGCGCCGGGGGTGCCGAGCGGCGCCGTTCGTGCCGGTTGATGAGCACCGCGGCGATCACCGCGACCGCGGCCAGCTGCCACGGGAACCAGAACGGCCCCCAGGCGTCCCCAGCCAGCTCGGCGACGATCGCCAGGCCGGCGAGCACCGTGACGATGGTCAGGACGACCGCGCGGTTGCGGTCCTCCATCCGGATCACGCCCTCGGACCCGTCGTCCATCGGCAGCAGCAGCCAGCCGGCGGCGTAGGCGATCAACCCGGCGCCGCCGAAGAAGGTGAGCACCACGAACGCCACCCGCAGGATCACCGGGTCCACGTCGAGGTGGCGGGCCAGGCCCCCGGCCACACCGGCCACCTTGTTGTCGGTGGTGGAGCGGCGGATGCGGCCCAGGTCGCGCACCTCCTCGCCGGAGGTGCGGGGGCCCTGGTCGTCACCCGGGGGCGGCGGGCCGGCCGGGCCAGGTGGAGAGGTCGGTGTCTCGGTCATGGCTCCAGCCTGGCGCCAGGGCGTCCCCGGCACCATCGGGGACAACCCTGGTCCTCGGGGTCGCACCCCCGGGGTCGGGCAGGGGTCGATCCCCGTGGTGGGTCCCCTGCCCCTGTGTGACGATGGTCGGGCCATGACCTCCACCCATGTCCCGCCCGCGGACCGCGCGCCGCGCAAGGCCTTCCGCGACACCCGTGACCCCGTGCTGGGCGGTGTCTGCGCGGGCCTGGCGCGCCACCTGGCGGTGCCGGTGGTGTGGGTGCGGGTGGCGATGCTGCTCGCGGCCGTGCTCGGGGGCATGGGCATCGCGATGTACGCCGGGCTGTGGCTGGTCCTCCCGGCCGACGCACGCTTCGAGGAGGAGCCGCCCGGGCTCGCGAGCGCCACCCGCGGCGGCCGGCGACCGGGCCGGTCGCGCCGCCTGCAGGACGTCGGGCCCGCGGTCGCGCTCGCGGCGCTGGCCCTGGGCGCGGTGCTGCTGCTCGAGGCCACGCTCGGCCGGGGCGCGGTGTTCTGGCCGATCGCGATCGGCCTCACCGGCGTCGCGCTGCTGTGGCGCCAGGCCGACGAGGCGCAGCGCGAGCGGTGGCTGGACACTACCGGCCGGGTCGATCCGGTGCGGGTCGTCCTGGGGTCCGGTGGCTGGGCGTCGTACGCGCGGATCGCGGCGGGCGGGCTGCTGCTCGTGGCCGCGGTCTTCATCGTCGGCTTCGACAACGGCGGCCAGGCGCAGGGTGTGCTGGTCGCCGCCCTGCTCGGCGTCGCGGCGCTGGCCGTCGTGGTGGGGCCGTGGGTCTACCGCCTGGCCTCCGACCTCAGCGCCGAGCGCGAGGAGCGGGTGCGCTCGCAGGAGCGGGCCGACGTGGCTGCGCACCTGCACGACTCGGTGCTGCAGACGCTCGCCCTGATCCAGAAGTCGGCCCACGACGGGCCGACCGTCGCGCGGCTGGCCCGCGCCCAGGAGCGCGACCTGCGGGCCTGGCTCTTCGCCGGCGACACCACCGACGCCGCGACCGTCTCCGGCGCGCTGCGCGCGGTGACCGCCGAGCTCGAGGACGCCCACGGCATCAGCGTCGACGTGGTCGTCGTGGGGGAGTGCCCGATGACCGAGGGACTGCGGCCGCTGGTCGCCGCGACCCGCGAGGCGGTCACCAACGCCGCGAAGCACGCCGGCACCGGCCGCGTGGACGTGTACGCCGAGGTCGGGCCGAGCCTGGTCGAGGTGTTCGTCCGCGACCGGGGCGCCGGCTTCGACCTCGACTCGGTCCCCGAGGACCGGCAGGGCGTCCGCGGCAGCATCGTGGACCGGATGACCCGTCACGGCGGCCGCGCCGAGGTCCGCACCGCGCCGGGCGAGGGCACCGAGGTGCGCCTCGCAATGCCGCGCCAGCCCCGTGAGTCCGAGCCCGGTGAACCGCAGGAGGAGAGCCCGTGAGCCAGCCCGTCCGCGTCGTGGTCGTCGACGACCACGCGATGTTCCGCGCCGGGGTGCGCGCCGAGCTGGCCGCCGCCGGCGAGGGCCGGGTCGAGGTGGTGGCCGAGGCGGCCGACGTCGACGAGGCCGTCGCGGCGATCGCGACCCACCGACCCGAGGTCGTGCTGCTCGACGTGCACCTGCCCGGCGGCGGGGGAGCGGAGGTCATGAGGCGGCGTCCGCACCCCGACACCCGCTACCTCGCGCTGTCGGTCAGTGACGCGGCCGAGGACGTCATCGGCACCATCCGCGGCGGGGCGCGCGGCTACGTCACCAAGACGATCACCGGGCCGGAGCTCGTCGCGGCGATCGGACGGGTCGCGGACGGTGACGCCGTCTTCAGCCCGCGACTGGCCGGCTTCGTGCTCGACGCGTTCGCCGGGTCGATCGAGGTGGCCGCGGTCGACGAGGACCTCGACCGGCTCACCGAGCGAGAGCGGGAGGTGATGCGGCTGATCGCGCGCGGCTACGCCTACAAGGAGGTCGCCAAGGAGCTGTTCATCTCCATCAAGACCGTCGAGACCCACATGTCCTCGGTGCTGCGCAAGCTGCAGCTGTCCTCGCGCCACGAGCTGACGCGCTGGGCCTCGGACCGACGGCTGCTCTAGCGGGTCAGCGGAGGCGCACCTCGGCGCCCGTGAGCCTCGGGTCGATGAGGATCTTCGCGTGCCGGTCGGCTGCCTCGAGGGCGTCGAACGCCGCGGGCACGCCCTCGAGACCGACCACACCGGTGAGCAGTGGCGACGGGTCGACGCTGCCCTTGGCGAGCAGCTGCAGCGTGTCGTGGAACTCCAGCGGCGTGTAGCCGAGCACGAAGCGCAGGTCGAGCTCCTTGTTGACCGCCATCGAGGGCCGGATCGTGTCGGGCGCCATGCAGACGCCGACCACCACGACCCGCGACGCCAGTGGTGCCTCGGTCAGCACCTGCTCGAGCATCCCGGGGACGCCGACGCACTCGAACACGACCGGTGCGGGCTGGTCGGCCGCCCCGGCGAGCTCGGCGGCCCGGTTCACGTGCTGCCAGCCGGGCACCCTGCGCAGTCGCTCCATGGTGCTGACCGCGAAGTCGAGCAGCTCCGGCGCCGTCGTACGCCACCCGCGGCCGGGGGCCGCCGTCCACGGGGACTCCACCCTGGGGTCCACCACCACGTCGGCCCCGCAGTCGCGTGCGAGCCGGCGGCGCGCGGCCGAGGGGTCGCTGGCCACGACGGTGCGCACCCCGCGCGACTTGAGCAGCAGGACGACCGCCAGGCCCACCGGACCGCAGCCCAGCACGATCGCGGTGTCGCGCTTCCCGACCTCGCCTCGGCGCACGGCGTGCAGCGCCACCGCCATCGGCTCGGTCAGCGCCGCCAGGTCGTCGTCGAGGGCGTCCGGCACGCGGTGGGACATCGACGCCTCGACCAGCACCTGCTCGGCGTACCCGCCCGGCGCCAGCGGCGACAGCCCGACCGGGTGCACGCCCTCGGTGCCGCGGACGAGGGGGAAGGCCACGACGCGGGAGCCCAGCGGGAAGGAGCGCGCGGTGCCGCGGCCCTGCGCGACGACCTCGCCGCACAGCTCGTGCCCGAGGACCGTCGGCTCGGTGGAGCGGATGCTGTGGGCGTAGGCCAGCTCGTCCATCACCGCCGCCAGCTCATCGGCGTGCCGTCGGGCGTGCAGGTCGGAGCCGCAGATCCCGGTACGCCGCACCCGCAGCACCAGCTGGCCAGGTCCCGGCTCGGGGTCGGGCAGGTCGACCAGGGACAGCTCTCCGCCTTCACAGCTCACCGCACGCATGCGCGCCATCGTGCCGCACGGAGGCGTCGGTCAGTCGCTGCCCAGCCAGACGGCCGCGCCGGGGCACTCCTCCTCGACGTCGATGCCACCGGCCGTCGGGGACGACGACTCGCCGCCGCCCACCGAGAGCTGGTCGCCGAGCTGGTGCTCCTCGCCGTCCGGGAGGGCGATGGTCAGCGGGCTGTCCCGCACGACCTCGGTCCCGTGCGGCCAGATGACGACGTAGGACACTGCGCCGTCCTCGTAGTCCAGCCCGAGGCACCCGTCGACGACGGCGAGGCGCCCTGGGAGCAGGGCGTCCATCCCCGAGCCGCTGCGTGCGCCGATCAGGACGGTGACGTCGTCGACGACCGCGACCTCCGCGCTGCCACAGGCGCTCAGGGATCCGGCCAGCAGCGCCGTGGCCACCAGGCGGGAGGAGAGGCGCGAACCGCGGCGGGTGCTCCGAGACATGCCCAGAGTCTGAGGGTTCACGAGAGCGACTGCCAGGGGCAGCCCTGTGCGAGCTCGGAGCGTGCGCGTCAGAGCTCGGTGGTGCCGTCGGGGTGGACGAGGTAGCGGAGGTCGTGGGGGCTGGTCCAGAGCCAGGTGGTGGGGGTGAGCTGGTCGTAGTCCCATTGCCCGTCGGG